>JBKJOC010000514.1:0-3983 GCA_046595725.1 Candidatus Eiseniibacteriota bacterium | reverse complement strand
CCCCCACGGCCGGCGCGCCACGTAGGAGGAAAAGCCCGAGGTGACGAGGAAGGTCGCGAGCGCGGTCTCCATCCCCGTCGCCGACCAGCGCACGAGCCAGGCGTCGCAGGCGAACGCCAGGACCGCGATCGCCCAGGCCAGTTCGGCCCGGCCCGCGCCGAATCCCTCCTCGGAGACCCAAGAGTCGAGGAAGCGCCGGAAGAAACGCGCGGCGGTCACGATCGACAGCGCCCCGAACAGCAGCGACAGCGCGCGCGCCAGCGTCAGGAGGTCGATCCCGGTCCGGCCGAGGACGCCAAGACCGAGGCTCCACAAGGGGGAAGTCGTGCCGTAGACGCCCTGGCCCGGGTTGAAGACGAGTCCGAGCCCGTCGCGGAAATGCTTCGCGTAGACAAGGTGGATGTAGGTGTCGTCGGTGATCGAATGCCGGATCGGCCAGACCAGGATCGCGAACAGGAGCAGCGCGATCCCCACCACCAGCGCCGCACGCAGGCGGCGCATCCGGCTCTTCCTTCGATCGGCGGGTGTGAATGCGGGAAGAATCACGCGTCTGCCTCCGGTCGCGCGACGAGCGACTGGTAGCGCGCCTCGATGCGCGCCACGTTCTTCGCCCAGTCGCCCTCGGCTTCGACGCGCGCGCGGTTGACGGCACGGGCCGAGCGCCGGTAGGCCTCGTCGACCAGCGTTGCGATCAGCGCCTGTGCAAGACCCGCAGAATCGCCGACTTCGAAGAACCTCCCGCCGACTCCGTCCTTGATCCACTCGCGGTTGCCCGGGATGTCGCTCAGGACCGGGGTCGCGCCCGAGGCCATGGCCTCGAGCAGCGAGATGGAGGTTGAATCCGAGCGCGAAGTCGAGACGTACGCCGCCGCCCCACCGAGGAGGGTGGCGAGGCGCTCGTGCGGCAACCGGCCCGCGAAGGTCACGGAGTCCGAGAGGCCGAGCGCACGAACGCGTGCGGCCAGTTCGTTGCGCAAGGGGCCGTCGCCGGCAATGGTCACCGTCAAGCCCGGCACTGCGGCGCGGACGGCCGGCACGGCCTCGACCAGCGTGGCGACATCATAGAGTGGCTCGAGCTGTCTCAGGCTCACGACATGCGGCGCCGATGCCGGGGGGGCGAAGGGAAAACGCGCCAGGTCTGCGCCCCAGGGCACGACCATCAGGCGCTCGGGTGACGTGCCATAGGCCAGCGCGGCGTCGCCCAGGATGCGCGCGTCGGCCAGCACGACGTCAGCGCGCGCGAGCGCGTAGCGGGCGCGCCCGGCATGAATCGACGACCGCGCCGCAGAGACCAGCAGGTCCGAGCCCCAGCACTGAATCGACAGCGGGTGCCGATCGATCAGCGCGCCCAGGAATCCGTAGTTCGGCACAAAGTGGGCCTCGACCAGGTCAGGCGCGAAGGCGTCGAGCGCCTTTGCAAACGTGCCGCGCGCGAGCGGATAGCGCAGGGCGCGCGGCACGGGCAGGCCGGGGAGGACGGTCACGGGCGCTTCCCCGGGATCGTCCTCCGGGGCCCGCTCGAGCGAGAACACGCGCGCGTCGTGCCCGCGCGACGCCAGCACCCCTGCCCAGCGGCGTGTATGAATGGCCTCGGCGTTGCCAAGCACGGCGATCTTCATGCGGAGTTTCCTCTGGCCTTCGCCTTCCGTATGCGCGCGCGCATGGCGGCGCGTCCGTGCACGAGCAACGCGTGCCACGGCGTCCTGGGCCGGGGTGCGAGCTCGAGAATCGGAGTCGGCAGGGGAGCGGCCCCGAGCTGCTCCTTGAAATCCGTCAGGCGCGACTGCCCGCCTGAGAAACCGAAGTTCACGCGCCGGCTTCCGCAGGTCTCGATCATGAACGCGAGCGTCCCCGGAAATGCCTGCGCCGGTCGAGCCTCCGGCGAGGACCCGCTCCACCAGGCATAGGTTTCCTCCGCGGAGACGAAGCCCAGAACGCCGCACACCACCCTGCCCTCGAGCCGTCCCACCCACAGCCGTGCGTCCGTCGGTGGCTCGAGCAGCGCGCGATAGAACGAGAGCGGGCGCACCTGGCGCAAGCCCCAGGCGCGCGCCTGTCCCAGAAAATGCGTGTACACCTGGTCCAGGTCTTCCTGGGCGTTGCCGGGGGCGAGTGTGACGCCGCGCTCGCCGGGCTTGCGCAGCATCGCGCGCGAGCGCTTGTCGAGGGAGGCGCGCCAGGCGGCGGGCCCGGCCGAGAGGTCGATCACGTGGGCGTCATCGAACCGCACCTCCGCCATCACCGGGGGTGGACGCAGCGAAGTCGCCCCGGGCGCGGCCGCCGGCCCGTAGAGCGTCACGTCGCCGCCGAGCCAGCCATGGCGCCTGACCGTCTCTCCGACGCCCTGCCACAGCGCCGCGGCGACTTCCGCGAGCGCGCCCTCACCAAGTTCCGCATCGAACCCCGGGCCGGCCGGCGTGCCGTGCGGCTGCGCGCGAAACCAGGCTCCGCCGAACCTCTGCTCGAGCCGCCCCGGCAGCGCGGCGACGATCCTCCCTTCGTTGCGCGCAACAAAGATGCGCAACGGCCCATAGTCCCCTTGCGCAGCGAGCGCGCGCTCGAACGCGTCGCCGGTCGCAAACGAACGGCCGGCGGCGGTCGCCAGGAACTGCGCGACCTCCGCCGGCCGCTCGGGCAGGCACTGGACCGAAACCGCCATCAGCGAAGCAGGAGCACGCGGCTCTTGCGCGTCACGCCTCCCGCCTGGACCTGGATGAAGTAGACGCCCGGAGAGACGCGCTGGCCGCGCTCGTCGGAGCCGTTCCACAGGACGCCGGTCGAGGCGTTGCCCAGCAGGTGGCGCACGACGCGACCATGCACGTCGTAGACCTTGCCCTTGAACGGTCCTGTGAGGTTGGTCGCGCGGATGAACGTTCCGGCGGCGGAGAGGAACGCCGGGTTCGGGTAGACGCCGAAGCTCGCACCCTGCGCCACTTCGCCCCCCCCGTTGCCCGAGGATGCGCTCGGGTTGTAGCGGTTGACGCCGAGCACGGTGCCGATCCAGATGTCGCCTGTAACCTTGTCGGCGATCACCGAGTGGACGTCGTTCGACAGGAGTGGCGAGTTGTCGGTGGTGAACACCTCGATCGAGCGGTCCGGCCGCCGGTGGAACACGCCGCCCGACGTGGCCCACCACACCCCGCCTTCGGCGTCGATGGTCAGCGGATGAACCGCGCCCTGGGACGACGGCGACTGCGTGCTCACGTTCTCGCGGCGCGTCCGGGTCGCGCGCGAGTAGCGCGACAGCCCGTCGGAGGTCGCGATCCAGACGTCGTCGCCGTTGAACTCGATCCCCCAGATGTCGTTGTCGAGCAGCCCCGGAGTGCCTCCGGGCACCGTCTCGGCGAAGTGATCGAGCCGCGTGTTGAGCGTGGGATCGGTGAAGACGTCAACGCCCAGGCGCGCGTATCCGACCCACATCTCGAACCCGGGTCCGGGCGCAAACGCAATCGCGCGCACCTGGGGACCGCTCATCGCCTGACCACCCTGCGGGCTGAAGTTCGTCCGGCTCTCGTCCGTGCCGATCCGGTTGATCCCGATCGGCGTGATCACGCCGAGCGACGGCGTGTCGAGGCCGAAATACCGATTGCCGGCGTTGTCGAGCGCGCTCGACCAGACGAATGTGTTGCGCGAATCGGCGCCGGGTTCGACCGGATCGTAGTAGTGAATGAACGAAGGCGGCTCGATGCTGCCGTCGATCCGCGCGATGCCGACCCCCCACTGGCCGGCCCAGACCCTGCCGTCGCGGTCGGCGAGCAGGCCGAAGATGTCGGACGGGCCATAAAAAGTGGTGTCGACCGAGATCGGGCCGATCGGAAGGTAGCTGCGCCAGTTCGTGCCGTCGAAATGCGAGACGCCGCGATCGCGGGTCGAGAACCACAGCGTCGAGCCGACGAGTTGCATGCCTTGCACCCAGTTTCCCGTCGGCCCGGGCGCCCGGGAGTAGTTCCAGCTCGATCCGTCCCAGCGCCACAGGCCCTCGA
>JBKJOC010000375.1:0-4120 GCA_046595725.1 Candidatus Eiseniibacteriota bacterium | reverse complement strand
TAGAGCAGCCCGCGCTCGATCGGCAGGAATGCGGCCCGATCGGGCGCGATCAGCTCGCCGTCGAGCACGAGCGCGAGCGGCATCACGACGGTCGCGCGGACACCGCGTCGTGCATCGCGCGCGCCTTGCTCCAGGTCTCGGCGGCCTCCTCCTCCAGTTTGGAGTCGATCACGATGCCGCCGCCCGCCTGGTAGTAGGCGCGGCCGCCGGTGACGAGGATGGTGCGGATCGCGACGTTGAGCCCGAACGCGCCGTCGAAGCCGAGCCACCCGATCCCGCCGGTGTATTGCGCGCGCCGCGTCGGCTCGAGCTCCTCCACGATCTCGATCGCCCGACGCTTGGGCGCGCCCGTGATCGAGCCCGCGGGGAAAGCGGCGGCAATCGCCTGCCACGGCGTGACGTCGCCGCGCTGCGCCGACAGGATGGTCGAGGTCAGGTGATGCACGGTGAGGAAGACCTCGTGGCCGGCCAGGGTCTCGACCACGACGCTGCCGAATGTGCTCACGCGTCCGAGGTCGTTCCGGTGAACGTCGACGATCATCACGTGCTCGGCCCGGTCCTTGGGGCTGGCGAGCAGGTCGGCGATCAGCGCCGTATCCTCGGCGCGGTCGCCGCCGCGCGGCCGCGTGCCCTTGATCGGGCGCGTGATCAGGCGGGCCCCGTCGCCCGCAAGGAAGAGCTCCGGCGAGGCGGACACGATGGCGCGGCCGGGCGCGGCGAGCATCGCGCCGTAGGGTGCGCGCGCCCGTTCGCGCAGGCGCGCATACAGCACCGAGCCGGGATCGACGCACGGTGCGTCGAAGCGGCGCGTCAGGTTCGCCTGGTAGAGATCGCCCGCGACGAGGTACTCCTGCACGCGCTCGAACGCGCGCGCATACGCGGCGTCGTCCATGTTGGAGTGCAGAACGACCTCGGCATCCGCATGCGGGCCCGGGGCAGGAGCCACCTCGCTGCGCGCGGCCTCGAGGTCGTGGGCGAGTGCCTCGAGCGCGCGTTCGGGCGGCGCGAGCAGGGGATGCCGGCTCGCGACCGCGAAGGCGCGCCCGCTCGGGTGGTGGAACGCCAGCAGGGAGACGACCATCCGGAGATCGAACCATGGCCAGTCGAGATCACGCCGGGCGCGCGCGGCCCAGGGCGCGAAATCCTCGAGCGCGCGCGCCGCGTCATAGGACAGCGCGGCGACCAGGCCGCCGCGGAAGGGCGGGACGGGCTGCCGGGGGTGGGGTTGCGCCACGCCGGCCCGCGCGATCGGGGCGCGCGCCCGTTCCCATGCCTCGGACAGGGTTTGCCACGGTCGGGCCGGCGTCTTCGCCAGCTCGTCGAAGAACGGGTGCGCCGCGCCCAGGGCGGACCACGCGACTCCGTCGTGCTCGAAGGCGCCGGCCGGATTCCAGGCGAGAAACGTCCAGATGCCCCACGGCGATTCCGGGAGGCCCGACTCGAGCAGCGAGACGTGCGCGGCGCCACGCGCCTCGAGCGCCGCGGCGAGGCGTCCGGGATCGATCCAGTCGACTTCGCGCACCAGGGCGTCGGGGAGCGCGAGATCGGTCTTCGGGGACGTGGACATGGGGCGAAGATAGCCGCGCCGCGGGCCCGCCGCCAGCCTTGCCCCGCCTTGCCCCGCCGGCACCCTGCCCATGCGGGCCCATTCCTTGCGCCCGACCGGCCGAAGTGGCAGGCTGCCGGCACGTGATTCCGTTCGACTCCTGCCCGTGGCCCAAGGTGACCCCGTGAGCGCTCTGCGACTGATTGGCCTGACCAAGACCTACGCCGGGCACGACCGCCCCGCGCTCTCGAACCTCAACCTCGACGTCGCGCCGGGCGAGTTCCTGGTGCTGGTCGGTCCCTCGGGCTGCGGCAAATCGACCGCGCTGCGCTCGATCGCCGGCCTCGAGGAGCCCGACTCGGGCACGATCCACATCGGCGAGCGCGAGGTCACGCACCTGCCGCCGCGCGACCGCGACATCGCGATGGTGTTCCAGAACTACGCGCTCTATCCGCACATGACGGTCTACGACAACCTGGCGTTCGGCCTCAAGCTGCGCAAAACGCCGAAGCCGGAGATCGACCAGCGCGTGCGCGAGGCCGCCGAAACGCTCGGGCTCACGCGCTATCTCGACCGTAAGCCCAAGGCGCTCTCGGGCGGCGAGCGGCAGCGGGTTGCGCTCGGGCGGGCGCTGGTGCGGCGCCCCTCGGTGTTCCTGTTCGACGAGCCGCTCTCGAACCTCGATGCCCAGCTCAGGGTCCAGATGCGGGCCGAGCTCCATCGCCTGCACCAGAGCCTGTCGGCGACGATGATCTACGTGACGCACGACCAGGTCGAAGCCATGACGCTGGGCGACCGGATCGCGGTGCTCTCGGGCGGGGTGCTGCAGCAGGTGGACGCGCCACTGAAGGTGTACGAGCGGCCGGCGAACCGCTTCGTCGCGGGATTCCTCGGCAGTCCGTCGATGAACTTTCTCGAGGCCACGGTCGATCCGAGCGGCCGCGGCGTGCGCATCGCGGGTGCGAGCTGGGCCGTCGACGGCGCACTCGCGATCGCGCTGGCGAACCGCGGCGGCGAGAGCGTGACGGTCGGGGTGAGACCCGAGCACCTGGCGGTCCTTCCGCCCGCCGAGGGGGAAGCATTGGCGGGGCGTGTCGAGTTCGGCGAGGCGCTCGGTGCGGAGACGCTGCTCTACATCGGCACCGATGCCGGCCGCCTGGTCGCGCGCGCCTCGGGTGACGCGCGGCGTGCGCCGGGCGAGGCCGTGAGCCTCGTGCCGGACCCGGGTGCGCTGCGGGTGTTCGCGCAGGACGGCAGCGCGATCGGCGCGCCCGCCCCGGCGATGGCGACGGCCTGATCCTCGCCTGAGGAGTTCATGGCCAACCTGCTGGTCGCCGACGACGACGCGCTCGTGCGCGGCTATCTCGTCACGGTGCTCCAACGCGACGGCCACACCATCACGCAGGCTTCCGACGGTGACGAGGCGTTCCGGATCCTGAGCGAGACCGAGTTCGACCTGGTCGTGATCGACGTCCACATGCCGGGCATGTCCGGCCTCGAAGTGCTCGATCGCCTGCGCGAGGCCGGCCGCCCGGTGCGCGCAATCGTGCTCACCGGCGACGACACCCCCGACGTCGTGATCGCCGCGGCCGAGCGCCAGGCCGTGCGCTACCTCTCCAAGCCGATCCGTCCCGAGACGCTCATCGCGCAGGTTGAGACCGCGCTCACCGCGAAGCTCCCGGGCCGTCCGATCCGCGTCGTGTCAGCCAGGCGGGACTGGGTTGAACTGCTCGTGCCCTGCTCCCTCGACGCCGTCGAGCGCGTGCGGTCGTTCCTCGTCCAACTGGATGCCGACCTGTCGGAGGAGCACCGCGAGTCGATCGGCCAGGCGTTTCACGAATTGCTGTCGAACGCGATCGAGTGGGGAGCGGGAGCGGATCCCACGCGCGACGTGCGCATCGCCTACGTGCGCACCCGGCGCATGGTGCTGTATCGCATCGCGGATCCGGGCCAGGGCTTCCGCTTCGAGGAGCTGAAGCACGCGGCCGCGGGATCGCAATCGCCCGAAAGCCTCGATCACGTGCGCGTGCGTGAGGAGATGGGCCTGCGTCCGGGGGGCTTCGGGCTCGTCCTGACGCGCGCGATGGTCGACGAGCTGGTCTACAACCAGGCTCAGAACGAAGTCATCTTCGTGAAGTACCTGGACCTCGAGAACCGCTAGAGTCGGCCCAGCAGGTCGAACGTGGTCCCGACCGAGACGCGGAACGTGGTGTTCCCGGAGTGCGGACCGATCGGCCAGCTGACGTACATGCGCGCCAGCACGTCGGGCTCCGGGATCCCCAATCGATAGACCACCCCGGCGCCCGCGGCGCCGCTCCACGCCTGGCGCGGCGGCCCGGACAATGCGCTCCCCGCCCCGTCCCAGAGCGCTCCGCCTTGCGCGCTGATCATCGGCTGGAGCACCAGCCAGTCGGGATGCGGCACGCCGATCGCCTTCAGCAGGTCGTGCGCGTCGACGAACTCCAACTTGCCCAGCAGCAGGTGATCCTCGCCGCCTTTGTCGATCGGCAGCGTCGGGATCGCGCGCGCGCCGCCGATCTCGAAGCGGCGCTGACGCGGCACGTTCGCGGCGGC
>JBKJOC010000016.1:0-3153 GCA_046595725.1 Candidatus Eiseniibacteriota bacterium | reverse complement strand
AGCGCTGATGATCGCGTGGGCGGCGAGCGCCCTGATCCTGCTGTCGTCGGGATTGCTCGAGCGCGTGCTCAGGCGGAAGGGGCTGCTCGCGCTCGAGCGCCTGATGGGGATGCTGCTCGTCATGCTCGCGGTGCAGCTGTTCCTCGATGGCTTCGCGCAGTACGCCACTACGCACTAGGGCTTCTTCAGCAGACGCACCTCTCCCCGCGCCGGATCGAAGTGGATCACGGGCAGCGGCGACATCCGGTTGACGTAGTCCTCCATCCCCGACGCCTGGTCCGGCATGTGCGTGCTCGCAGGCATCGGATCAAATCCGTGGCGCAATGCGAACTGCCGCCGCGGCTCCTGGTTGCGCAGGACGTCGGCGCTCAGGATCTCGATGCCGGGCTTCTCGTGGTCGAGCCGCTGCCGCGCCTCGAGCTTGTAGTGCATGTCGTCGGTCCAGAACACCAGCGCGCGCTCGTGGGGAATCGCCCGCCACATCGACGCGACGTAGCGGTCGAAGCGCACGAACTCCGCCGAGCGCGCGGCCCCGAGGCGCAGCCAACCAATCGACAGCATCACCAGAAGACCGAACGCAAACCATCGCAACGAACGCCCGAACCCGGTCGCCAGCATGGGCGCGAGGGCGGCGAGGCCGAACGCCATCGGGTATAGAAAATAGGACGCCGGATCGGGCACGCCGTAGGAGAACGCGTAGACCGTTCCCAGGAGCGCGGCCAGAGCGAGCGCGCGGACCGCCAGTTCCCGCGAGCGGACCGCGTGATAGACCAGGAGCGCGAGACCCGGGAACAGGAATGGCCACACGTAGGCGCGCAGGAGCTTCGACTGCTCGGCCGAGGGCGTGAACGTGCCGAGCCGGCCCACATACTGCCGTCCGGTCACGTGCTCGAGGAGGCCATCGAGCCCCGGCCGCAGCCAGGGCCACTGGATGGGCGCCGGGTGGGAGGCGTGCCACAGCACGAAGCCGTAGGTCAAAACCGGCAGCAGCGCCAGCGCGAGTGCGGCCGCGACGTGATCGGGAGGCAACCGGCGCCGGCGCGCCAGCAGGGTCAGCAGCGCCACCGACAGCGGCAGCACCACGAACACCGACGTCGCATGGTGCGCCGCCCCGATCCCGCACAGGAGTCCCCACAGCGCGGCGTCGCGCAGGCTCGAAGCGGCGCCGGACTCGATCCGGCGCGCGAGCCCGACGAAGAACACGGCGAGACCCAATGCCCAAGCGACGTGCCAGGCGTAGACCTCGACGATCGTCGTCTCGTAGGTCCAGATGGGGTTGAACGCGAGCCAGGCCGCCGGCAGCGCGGAGAGCGCGAACGCCGCGCCGCGCTCGAGCGCGACGGGCTTCATGAACGCCAGCGCCAGGCGCTCTAGAAAGTAAATCGCCACCGCGCCGCCGAGCGCGGTCCACGAGTTCGCCGCATACGCCCAGCCGACCCCGAGCGCGTGCAGGAGCGTGACCCAGGCGTGCCCGAGCAGCGTGAACAGCGGGTATCCGGTCGGGTGCGCCACGCCGGCGAGCGCGAGCACGAGCGTGAGCTCGGCCGAATCCTTGTCGCCCGTCACGGGCGGCGCGAGCGCCAGGTAGACGGCGAGCGCGAGGAGCGCGGCCCCCGCCGACCACGCGCGCGGGACCATGGCGGGGGGCGAAGACTTGCGGAGCGGGCGCGCCATCGAGAGGTGGGGCGACTAGCCGCCCAGGTAGGCTTCCTGGACGGCGGGATTGGCGAGCAGGTTGGGTGCGGTGTCCGAGAGCGCGACCTGTCCGGTCTCGAGCACGTAGCCGCGGTGCGCGACGTGGAGTGCCTGGTTCGCGTTCTGCTCGACCAGGAGGATCGTCATGCCCTCGCGGTTGATCTCGACGATGGTCTGGAAGATGTCCTTGACCAACAAGGGTGCAAGCCCGAGCGAAGGCTCATCGAGCAGCAGCAGGCGCGGCCGCGACATGAGCGCGCGCGCGATCGCGAGCATCTGCTGCTCGCCGCCTGAGAGCGTGCCGGAGGCCTGCTTCCGCCTTTCCTTGAGCCGCGGGAAGAGCCCGTACATCTTCTCCATGTCGCTCGCGACCGCCGAGTCCTTGCGCAGGTATGCGCCCAGCACCAGGTTGTCCTCGACCGTCAGGTTCGCGAACACCGCGCGGCCCTCGGGCGCGTGCGAGATTCCGGCGCCGACAATGCGATAGGGCGCGAGCTTCAAGAGGTCCGCACCATCGAATGTGATCGCGCCCTTGCGCGGGCGGATCAGGCCCGAGATCGTGCGCAGGAGCGTAGACTTGCCCGCGCCATTGGCGCCGATCAGCGTTACCACCTCGCCCTTACGGACGTCGAGGTCGACGCCCTTCAAGGCGTGCACCGCGCCGTAATAGACATCGAGCCCCTGGACCTTGAGCAGGATCTCGCTCATGCCACGTCCTCGCCCAGGTAGGCGCGGATGGTCGCGGGGTCGTTGCGCACCATCCTGGGGTCGCCCTCGCAGATCTTGACGCCATAGTCGAGCACGGCGATCCGCTGGCAGATCGTCATCACGACCTTCATGTCGTGCTCGATCAGGAGCACGGCCAGGCCGAAACTCTTGCGTACCTCCTCGATCAGGCGCATCAGCGCCTCGGTCTCCTGCGGGTTCATGCCGGCCGCGGGCTCGTCGAGCAGCAGCAGCCTGGGGTCGGTCGCGAGCGCGCGCGCGATCTCGAGCCTGCGCTGGCGGCCGTAAGGCAGGTCGGCGGCGCGGGTGTCGGCGACGTCGCTCAGGGACAGCGTCTCGAGCAGGCCGCGCGCCTTTTCGTCGATCGCGCGCTCGTCGGCGGCGCTCCTGGGAGTCGCCCACATGCCGTCCCAGTAGCTCGAGGTGGCGTGCTGGTGGGCGGCGATCTTCACGTTGTCGAGGCAGGTCAGCCCGGCGAACAAGCGCGTGTTCTGGAACGTGCGGGCAACGCCGAGGTGGCAGATCTGGTGCGGCTTCCGACCATTGAGCACCTGGTCGGCGAAGCGGATCGTCCCCGACGTCGGGGTGTAGACCCCGGTGATCATGTTGAACACGGTGGTCTTGCCGGCGCCGTTGGGGCCGATCAACCCGACCAGCTCGCCCTGGTGGACGTCGAGGCACAGGTCGGTCACGGCCTTGAGACCGCCGAACACGATCGAGACGTGGTCGAGC
>JBKJOC010000509.1:0-4665 GCA_046595725.1 Candidatus Eiseniibacteriota bacterium | reverse complement strand
TTGCTGATCGTCATGGCCGCGGTCATCACGTCGCTCTACCTGCCGCAGGTCTGGGGGCTGATCGTTCCCGACGTCCCCGCGCCCGAGACCCGCGGCATGCTGGTGACCGGCATGTGCGGCCTGGTGCTGATCTTCATGCTCTATATGCTGCTCAAGCAGCGCCAGATGCAAAATCTGCGCAACGACCTGATCCGCGCCCGCGTCAAGGAGGAGGTTCTCCGCTCGCGCCTGTCGGAGATCACGTCGCTATTCGACATGTCGACCTCAGTCAACATGCAGCTCACGGTCGACTCGATCCTCGACATCATCACGCGCCGCGTTCTGACCTGCCTCGAGGCCGATCAGTCATCGGTCCTGCTGCTCAATGTCGAGACCCAGTACCTCGAGTGCCGCGCCGTCCACGGCGTGGATTCGGAGTTCGTCAAGGACGCGCGCATCAAGGTCGGCGAGGGGATTGCCGGCTACGTCGCCCAGCACGGCGAGCCGATGGTCCTCAACGACGAGGACATCCAGCGCAAGTTCGCCAGCTCCAGGAAGACGGGCCGCAACATCACGTCCGCGCTCTGCATCCCGTTGATGGTCAAGGGTCGCTCCATCGGCGTCCTCAACATCAACCGGATCGACCGCGATCGGTCGTTCACGGCCGGCGACGCCCGCGTGCTCGCGGTGTTCGGACAGCACGCCGCGATCTCGATCGAGCGCGTCGAGGAGTTTTGCGCGCTCGACAGCCGCGCTTCGCTGCTCGAGGACGCCAATCGCCGGCTCGCCGAAGTCAACCGGATGAAGGAGATCTTCCTCTACACGGTCAGCCACGAGCTCAAGACGCCGCTGACCTGCATCATTGCCTACGCGGAATTCCTGCGGCAGGACGAGCACTCGATCGAGCCCGAGCAGCGCAAGACTTTCTCGCGCATCCTCTACGATCAGGCGCACCGCCTGCTGGAACTGGTCAACGACATCATGGACTTGTCCCGCCTCGAGGGCGCAGCCGTGCGGCTCAACCTCAGACCGACGGACATCAACTCGATCGTGGACACGAGCGTCCAGGCGCTCGAGACCCTCGCCGTGCGCAAGGGCATCCGGCTCGCGCAGGAACTGACGGGCGACCTGCCCACCATTCCGGTCGACGCGTCGAAGCTGCGCCAGGTGGTCGTCAACCTGCTCAACAACGCCATCAAGTTCACCGAGTCCGGCGGCACCATCACGATCGGAACGCGCGCCTGGGACGGCAGCGTCGTGGTCGACGTGGCGGATTCGGGAATCGGGATCGCGGCCCGCGACCTGACCAGAATCTTCGACCTGTTCGCGCGCTCGGATGTGGCGGTCAACCGGCATTACGAGGGGCTGGGGCTGGGCCTCCACCTGGTCAAGCGCCTGGTCGAGCTCCACGGCGGCCGGGTCTGGGTCGAGAGCACTCCCGGCAAGGGCAGCCGCTTCTCGTTCAGCCTGCCCATGGCGCAGGCGCTGACGGCTGAGACGCCCATCGAGAGCATGGAGTCGCCCCCAGCAGCCGTGTCCGCGGCCGACCAGGACGAGCGCGCAGCCTAGGTAGGCCGATCCGTCTTCCGCGCATCCAGCAGCGTCGCGATCCGGTCCCGTAGCGCCTGGGAGTCGCTCTCGATCAATCCCCGGGAATCCAGCGGCTTGCGCAGCAGACCGGATGCGCCGTGCTCGAGCGCGTAGGCGTCGTCGATCGAGGGATCGGCGGTGTGGAGGATGACGGGGATCCAGCCTGCGGCCTGGTGGACTTCCACCAGCAGCACCGCCGCCTTACCGTGGTCGGCACGCGGCTCGAGCACGATCACCTCGGGCTCGATGTCGTTGACGGCGGCCACCGCCTCCTCGACGTTGTCGGCGCCGTAGAACGACCAACCTTCACGCTCGATCATGAAGGAAAGCGTTTCCTTCACGAGCGGGTCGTCGTCGATCACGAGCACGCGTGGACCACCAGGCTTCAAGGCAACTCCTTCTTGCGAATCGGCGGGCGCCGCCGTGGCGCGCCGGATCGGACGTCCATCATCATAGACGAAAGCGGGAATAAGGATCGGTCGGTCAGCCTGGCCGGTTGGATGCGGCGACCTCGCTGGGGATTGTGATGGATTCGTCCACCGCCAGGCGCGCCAGGTCCTCGACGGTCTCGCCGCGGCGGATGAGGCGCATCTCGCCGGCCTCAAGCAGGACCTCGGGCAGCCGGGGGCGCCCGTTGTAGTTCGAGCTCATGGTGTAGCCGTAGGCCCCGGCATCGAGGATGGCCACGCCATCGCCCGGTGCAAGCGGAGGCAGCGCGCGCTCGCGCGCCAGGCAGTCGCCGCTTTCACAGATCGGCCCGACCACGTCGGCGACCAGCGACGGCGCAGCGCCGCGCGGCTCGCTCAGCGGCACGATCCGGTGGAACGCGTCGTAGAGCGAGGGGCGCAGGAGATCGTTCATCGCGACGTCGAGGACCACGAACGAGCGCGCCGGCCCGCGCTTGACGTCGAGGACGCGCCCGACCAGCGCGCCGGCTGCCCCGGCGACGTAGCGGCCTGGCTCGACCATGGCGAACAGCCCGCGCGTCGAGACCGCATCGCGCACGCGCCGCGCGTAGCCCTCGAGCGGAAACGCCGCACCGGTTCCCTCATAGTCGATGCCGAAGCCACCGCCCAGGTCGAGCGTGTCGAGCAGGGCTCCCGCGGCGCGGCCGGCATCGATGATCTCGAGCGCCTCGGCGAGCGCGGCCTCGAGCGGGCCCAGTTCCATGAGCTGGGACCCGATGTGGACATGGAGCCCGGCGATCACGAGGCTCCGGAACGACTTCGCGCGCGCGCACGCGGCCAGCGCCTCGATCGGCGTCATGCCGAACTTGCTCTCCTTGAGGCCGGTTGCGATATAGGGATGGGTGTGGGGATCGACGTCGGGGTTGACCCGCAGCAGCACGCGCTGGATGCGGCCGGCCTCGTGCGCCGCCTGCTCGAGGCGCGCAAGCTCGGCCGGGCTGTCCGCGCTCACCAGCCCGATGCCGCAGGAGATCGCGCCGGCCAGCTCGAGAGCCGTCTTGCCATTGCCGTTGAGCACCAGGCGCGCGGGATCGAAGCCCGCGTCGAGCGCCAGCCGAAGCTCACCGCCCGAGGACACCTCCGCCCCCATCCCGTGCCCGCGCACGCGCCTCAATAGCGCCGGGTTCGTGTTCGCCTTGACCGCGTAGCACGGGCTGGCCCAGCTCGCATCGAACGCGCGCACCAGGGAGCTCGCGCGGTCGTCGATCGCCGCCGCATCGTAGACCCAGGAGCTGCCGACCGCGGCGAGCACGCGCGAGAGCGGAACGTCCGACGCGACCAGTTGCCCGGAGGCGTAGCGAAACTGAGGCTCCGAATTCAAGGCGTCTCCCACAGGTTGACAGCGTCGACAGCGCGAAGGCAGGATGGTGCGTCATGATCGAACGACCCGCCCCATTGACGCAAGCCTCGATCGCGCTCCTCGCGCTGGCGCTCGGCTGCGCGGGACTCGGGTGCACGATGAAACTGGTCGAGCCCCCGCCTCCGCCCGTCGTGCTCGGCGTTCCCGACAGTATCCAGCAGGTGTTCAGCGCCAGCTGCGCGCTCTCGACCTGCCACACCGGTCCGGCGCCGCAGCAGGGCCAGGACCTGTCCGACGCAGTGACGAGCTACACGAACATCGTGGGCGTCGCGTCGAGCCAGCGCAGCGCGTTCCTGCGCATCGCGCCCGGCGACAGTGCGAACAGCTACCTCGTCATGAAATTGAGGAATGATCCGCGCAAGGGCGGCCAGCCCATGCCGCTCGGCGCCTACCCGCTCGACCCGGCGCTGACGATGCGGATCGCCCTTTGGGCGCAGCAGGGCGCTCCGGGTGTTCCGGTCATCGCCGCGCGCCGCCGGAACCTCGCCCTGCGCTAGAGCTTTTCGACCTCGACGAAATTGGTGTAGAACGTCGCGCCGGCGCCCGCGTCGGTCAGCCGCTGGGACGTGGTCTGGTTCGCGTTCGTGCCGTCGGGCGTGTAGCGCGACCACCAACCGCGGTAGGTCGCGACCACGCCGGATCCGGTCAGGTCCGAGATTTTCGCGGTCGTGGTCCACTCGCCCCGGTCGTTCCTTACCCGCACGCGGTCACCGCTCGCGATGCCGCGTGAGGCGGCGTCCTCCGCGCTCATGTAAAGCACCGGCCCCTTCGCCAGGCGGCGGCCGCGGTCGTTCTCGACCATCGAGGAGTTGATGAAGTAGCGCGAGGCCGGGCTCACGAAGTGCAGCGGCCACCTCGCATGATCGGCGGCAACGTCCGGGTGGACCAGCTCGCTCGTCAACGCCCCCAGAACGGGATCGACGCCCTGCGCCGCCATCAGGCCCGACACGAACTCGACCTTTCCCGAGGGCGTGTCGAAGTTGCCGTCGAGCCAGGGTGAGTAGACCGCAAGCCGGGGATCGGACGCGGCCAGCGGCACGCTGCGCTCGCGCTCGAGCCGCTCGGCCGTGATGCCCTCGAGCCGCGGGTTGTGCGGTGCGTCGAGCGCGACTTCGATCATCTCGTCGAGCGTGACGTCGAAGCCCGGATCGCTCAGGCCCATCCGCTTTGCGAGCGCCTGGAACAAGTCGTACAGCGGGAGGCACTCCCCGGGCGGCGGCACCGCGGGACGGTTGAGCTGGAGGTGGTAGTGCCCGTACGCCGTATGCA
>JBKJOC010000326.1:0-2904 GCA_046595725.1 Candidatus Eiseniibacteriota bacterium | reverse complement strand
AACGTACGTCAACCTGATCACATCCTCGCCAATCCGATCACAAGTCATGAGGCGGAGCGGCGGCCGGGGTCCGGCGAAATATCGCTTGCCGTGACCAAGCACGACGGGGTGCAGGTAAATTCGATACTCATCGATCAGGCCAAGTTCGGTGAGGCTGTGCGCCAAGTCCGGGCCAGCAACTTCGATCTCCCCGTCGCGCTCGGCCTTCAGCTTGCGGATCGCGCCCTCAAGCTCATCCTCAACAATCCTGGCATTGGGCCCGACCGACTTCAACGAGCGCGAGACGACCCATTTCGGCTGGTTCCGCCACGCGGCCGCGAAGGCGAGTTTCTCTGCATCCCATTCAGGGTGATCGTCGTCCCAGTAACGCATGACCTCATACATTTGGCGACCGTACACACTGCCCGCCTGCCCCTGAGCCTCCTGGATGAAGTGGCGGAAGAGCGTGGAGCTTGGCGCAAACGCCATATGATCGACGTAGCCGTCCAGGGACTGGTTCATTCCGAACACGAGCTTGGCCATGCCCACTTCCTTTCCTTCTGGCCGTGCGGCAAGCCTCTCCGAGCGCTTTAGGGTCCTGCGGGTGTAGCATTGTGGTCAAATGCGCACTCGATCGCCACGCGACGATTCGTCGTCCTTCCCTGACCCGAAGGAATTCGTCATGAAAGCGCGCTTCTGGACTCACATTGTCGGCTTGTGCGCGATCCTCGCCGCCGGCTGCGTCGATCCCGCCGGGATGGGCCCCGAGATCAACACGCAGAGCGCCTCGCTCACGACCGGCGTCGCGGGCCAGGTCAGGCTCGGCCCGATCTCCCCCGTCTCGCGTGAGGGCGAGGAGAACTCGGCGCCCATGCCCGACGCGACGATCGTGATCGAGCGCGAAGGCGGCGGCATCCTCGGCCACGTCGTCAGCGACGCCGACGGCTTGTTCTTCGTCACGCTCGCGGCGGGCACCTACGTGTTCACGCCCCAGAAGACTTCGAAGTCCATCTATCCGGGCATTCCGCCGGCCGAGCGCGTGACCGTGCCGAGCGAAGGCGTGGTCAATGTGCACTTCGAGTACGACACGGGGATTCGCTGAGGCTATCTGCCGGACGTGGTCCAATACAGCGTTCCCAGGAGCACGAGCGCCGGAAACACGATGCTCAGGACCAGCGACTTGACCGTCGGATAATTCGCATGGTTCAGGATCGAGAGGGTCATCGACGCCGGCAGGACGCAGACGAGATCGATCGGCTGATGGGTCAGCAGAGCACCGATCCCACCCACGACGAGAGACACCACGAGCGCAGTGACCGCAGCCTTCCCTCGAGTCACGTCCGGCCTCCACTCTTGCGGTCTTCCTGTGGATCAGAGCTTCCTGGCCAGCGGCACGGTCATGAGTCGCGGGCTCGTGAGCGCGATGCCGTGCCTGCGTGCGCCTCTCTCATCGTACTTCTCCCACTGGCTGTTCGCCACGTAGACGAATGCGTCGCCGTCGACGACGCCGAGCGTCGGCTCATCCGCAAGCGGCACATTCCGATCGAGGACCTTGAGCGCGGCGATCCGGGTGGCTGGACCCTTCGGGGTGGCTCCCGCGAGTGCCAGCCGCACGATGCGCGCCGGTGCCACACCATTCTGGACCGCGACCAGATCACCCCGGTAGAGCGCCATCCCGTCGATCCCCAGCACCGACATCCCGGCAGGCGGTTCGAGCCAGCGCACCGCCTTGGTCGCCAGGTCGATCGCCGCGATTCCGTGCGAAGAATCCGCCAGGTAGAGCGTGCGACCGTCGGGCGTGATCGCCTGCCCCTGGAGCGAGCGGAACGCGGGATCGGTCAGCCACTCCTCGGGCGCGCTGCCGCCCTTGGCGCCGACGCGCAGCCGGTAGACCGCGGGGTGCGTGCTGTCGCTCACGTAGACGTCACCATTGGGCGCGACCGCGAGATCGCCGGGCGTGTGGCCCTCCCGCGATGGGGGCAGGTCATGGCGCACGATCAACTTGCCCGTCGCCAGGTCGAACGCCTGGATCGCCGCGCGTCCGGTGTCGGCGCTCGCGATCGCCCCCGCCTGCGGGATCGCGCAGCTCGTGACCCACAGGCGCCCGCGCTTCGAATCGACGGCGGCGGCGAGCGCGGCCCAAGAACCGACAGACGCGAAGTCGCGCGGAGCCTTCCCCTGCTCGATCACGGCCACCTTGTGGCCGCGGATCCCCGCCACGAACAAGCGCCCGGTCCTGGGGTCCGAAGCGATGCCTTCGGGATAGAACGCGCTGTCGGCGGGCGGGAACTCGATCCGGGTCGTCGAGTGGACAAGCGGGGCGCGATTGCCGGCGACCTTCTCGAGCGCGGTGGCGACCGAGATGTTCGCGCGTCCGAGCGCGACCAGCGTCGTGTCCTCGAGGAACTCGATTCCCGAGCCCAGCGCCGCCAGGTCGTCGAGGGCGCGCGCCGTGGTGCTGGGCTCCCCCGCCTCCGCAGCCAGGAGCGCCAGGCCATAGGCGTAGTACCACTGCATCGGCCACGCCTGGTGCGCGCGCTCAGCCTTGAGCATGGCGGCGAGACGGTCGCCCTTCTGCTTCGCCTGCACTGCCTCGCGCCACGCCTGGCGCGCCACCGCCGCGGAATCCGCGGGACTGGCGCCGGCCGCGAAGGGCCAGGCCAGCATCCCCACAGCGCCAACCACCAGTGCGCGCGAGATCATGAAGATGCCGCCTGCGGCCTCTCGCCCGAGCGCAGGGGAGCGGCGGAAGAATCTTCGGTCGTCACCTCCGGCTTGCGGCTGGCACGCTTCTGGAGCGCGTCAAGGTAGGTGTAGAAGACCGGGGTCACGTAGAGCGTCACGATCTGCGAGAACGCGAGCCCGCCCACCACTGCGAGGCCGAGCGGGCGGCGCGCCTCGGCGCCGGCGCCGAAGCCGATCGCG
>JBKJOC010000309.1:0-2604 GCA_046595725.1 Candidatus Eiseniibacteriota bacterium | reverse complement strand
CGCGCGCACGATGTGGCGGACCAGGGCAAGCCCCAACCCGGAACCCTTGACATTGTGCACCAGACCCGTGTCCGCGCGGGTGAACTTCTCGAAGATGCGCTCGGAGTCGCGCGGGGCAACGCCGATCCCGCGGTCGGACACGCCAATGCGCATCCGATCGTCGCCGCTGAGCCCCACCCGGATCGCGATGCGCCTGGTCTCGCGCGAGTACTTGATCGCGTTGTCGACCAGGTTGATCAGGCACTGCGTGATCGCCTGGCTGTCGACGTCGATGCGCGGCAGCCCGTCGGGGACCGTGACGTCCACCTCGAACTCCCCCTGCTTGAGCTGCGGCTCGAAGAGCTCGAGCGTGTCGGAGACCAGGCGCGCGATGTCGGTGGGCGCAAAGAAGAACTCGCGCTTGCCCTCCTCGATCTTCGCGAAGTCGAGCACGTTGTTGATCATGTGGGTGAGGCGGCGGCACTCGCGCGAGATGGTCGCCAGAAATCGTTTGGTGTCGCCCTCGTTGCGCACGCGCCCGAGCTCCAGCGTCTCGCTCGCCATGCGGATCATCGCCAGCGGAGTCTTGAGCTCATGCGTCACGTTGGCGAGGAAGCCCGACTTGAGCTCGGCGACCTCGACCTCGCGCATCGCAAGCCTGAGCCCGAGCCCGAGAGCGACCAACGACAGGGTGAGCATGAGCAGCACCAGCCCATACTCGCCCGCGATGAAGCGCTGGATCGTGACGTAGGCGTTTTCCTTGCTGGGTGCGGCAACGACGCGCCAGCCCGGCAGCAACCCACCAATCTCGTGCACGATCCTCGTGTCCGAGCGGCCGACCTCGCGCGAGCGGAACACCTCCTGGCCCTCGGGATCGTAGAGCAGGATCGCGAGGCTGCGCCCCATCACGTCGCCCCTGAAGACGCGCGCATCCTGGTAGACCTGGCGCTCGACGATCTCGTGCAGCTGCTTGTGACGCAGGCCCTCGGGCTCGAAGCGCCAGCCGGCGACCGCGACCACGCGCTGGGGGAAGCCGAGCACCGGGAACACCAGGTAGGCGGCAGAGCCCGGCCTGATCGCGCCCGGCGGTAGCACCAGCATGGTGTCGCCCGAGGCCGCGAGCAGGCGGCGCCAGAACCACGCTGGAAATTCGATGCGATCGTCCAGCCCCTCGCGGCCCGCGCGTGCGACCGGGACGGACACGATCGTCGAGTCGGACGGCCCAGGCAGGTCGCGCTTGCGCCCGCGGGCGGCGAGGTCCGCGCCCTCGGGCAGCACGCCGAACGCGCCGCCCTTGCCCTCGGGGGTCTCCTTCGGCGGCTCGGGCGGCCGGTTCGCCCCCGGCGCGTCGAGCACGTCCGACACACCCGGCGCGCTGGCGATCATCACGCCCTCGAGACGCGAGCGCACCGTCTCGATGGGCGACAGGAACGGGTCCTTGAGCAGGGCATCGTCGGTCTGCAGCAGCGCCAGGAACTGCGGCGAGGCGCCGCCCCAGCCCGCGGCCTGGCGCGCGGTCTCGGCCGCGGCGTTGGCGCGGCGCTCGACCTCGGTCTGCAGCGCGTTGGAGACCAGGCGCGCGGCATACTCGCCGTACTCGAGCGTCGTCTCTCGCAGGAAGCGCGCGATGTGGCTGGTCTGGAAGATCCCGAGGCCGGCAAGGAAGAGAATCGGCAGGCCGACGCCGAGCACGGCCAGGGCGACGAGCCGCCGGCGCACCGAGGGGATCTGGTAATTGAGCAGTGGAGCGAGGCGTCGCTTCATGGACCCGGGGAGGCTACCACGTCCCGGACCGCGCGGGTCCGGCGTGAGCTAGGGCTCCGGAGTGACGACGCGGCGCTTGGGCACCATGCGATGGAGCTCGTTCACGATCGTGAAATCGTCGCTCGAGATCATGCACACGACGCCGGTCGAGGTCCGGTAGACTTGGCGATCGGCGCGCATGAGCAGCGTGCGGGCCGCGCAGCAGGAGGCGCAGAGGTGAGTGGTGGCGCGGCCGGCAATGATCTTGTCCATCACGTCCCAGCGTTCGAGCGCGGCGTTCTGGACTTCCGCCACGCGGCGCGCCTGCGGGGTCGTGTAGATGACCATCAAGCCGTGTCCGATGGGGATGATCTCGGCCGCGCCTCCGGCGGCAGTCACGCGTTCGAGGCAGGTCACCGAGGCGTCGCACGAGACGCAGTCGTGGGTGACGCGCTGCGAGGCCTTCTTCTCGCACTCGGTCTGGTTGCCGGCGATCGCCCGCGGAACAGCTGTCGTCAGGACAATGCCGGCAATCGCCGCGATCCCGAGCCGCCACCCGTTGCGCATCGTTTCCCGCCTCCCGAGCCGGTGCCGAGCATGATGTCCAGTGAGCATGGGGAACGTGCCGCGCGCCCGCCCGGGGACACGCTTTCGTTCCAACCGGATCATCGTCGCAGGAGCCATTTCCCATGTCACGCAGCAGTCATTCATTTGTCAGTGATTTGTCACGCGAACTGCAAGATGCGAGGGTGAAGCGCCGCGCGTTCAACTGGGCCCCCAGTGCCTGAGCTGGCGAAAGGAATAGAGCGCAAACGCCACCAGCACGACCCAGCCGAAGAGCGGGATCACGGCTGAGAGCACGAGGCACACGAGGATCCCGAT
>JBKJOC010000211.1:0-16566 GCA_046595725.1 Candidatus Eiseniibacteriota bacterium | reverse complement strand
CGCGACCTCGAGACCTGGGTTCCGCTCGACACCGTGCTCACCGTGCACCCCGGCTCGTGGGACGCTCATCACCTGTGGGCGCCCAACGTGGTCGAGAAGAACGGCGTCACCTGGATGTTCTACACCGGCGTGCGGGACTCCCAGATGTCGGCATCGCCGAGCGACTGGCTCCCGCGCTGGCAGACCATCGGCGCCGCCTACTCGACCGACCCGATGCTCGAGCAGTGGACCCGCGTGCCGAACCCGATCTGGCAGCCGTGTGCCGGCGACGGGCTGCCCGGCGTGCCGTGGGCGGTCTGCTCGCCCGTGCTCGAACGGGGGACCGCGGACTTTCGCGATCCTTTCGTGCTGCCGCCGCCTGCGGGGTCGAACAACCCCTGGCTGCTGTACTTCACGGCGCGGCCGCGCAACGACCAGTTCAACTACGTGATCGGGGTCGCGCAGTCCCCGACCGGCCCGGGCGGTGCGTGGAGCGACGTGGGCGCCTTGTGGGATGTCTACACGCCGACCGCCAATTCCAAGCTCGAGTCGCCCCACAGCTTCGAGCACAACGGCATCTGGAACCTGTTCAGCACCGGCGACGACGGCTCGACCGGCATCCTGTGGCACACCGCGCTCGCCCCGGCCACCGGGCCCTGGCAGGCGCACGGTCCGATCGCCTACATGCTCGAGGGCAAGCAGGACGTGCCCTACCAGTACACGCTCGAGCCCGACTTCTGGTTCGCCTCGGAGTGCTTTTCCGAGGATGGGCCGTCGACGCGCTCCGACTATTTCTGCGTGGTCCACGCCTACGACGCGCCGCCCCAGTACAACCCGCCAAGCGGCACGCCCGACGACATCTCGATCATCGAGTTTCGCCAGATGCTCTGGAACGCGAACGGGACGTTCGACCTCGGCGCGCCCAATCCCGTGCGCTCGATCACCGCGGCGGGGACCACGGCGCGGGTCGGCGACACCGTCAACCTGGCGCTGGGCATCGAATACGGCAGCGGCCGCCGGGCAGACCTCGAGGTCGTCCGCATCGTGGGCGATGATGAGATCCTGATTCCGAACGCCACCGTCGGCCTGCCCGCGACCGTGACCCTGTCCGTCAACGGCGTGCAATCGATCCCCTGGACGGTGCGCGCGCCGGGACCCGAGCTGCCCGCGGTCCTCGAGCTGCGGATCGCGAACCAGCCCATGCGCACCTCTCTGCGCCTGAATCTCGTCGCGGGCGAGGGCGGCAGCGACGATACCCCCCACGACCCGCCGGTCACCCGCGCGCTCGCGCCCGGGCGCGACACGGCGTACCCGGCGCCAAGTGCCATCGACCCCGAGCCGCTGGTGCGCGTGCGCGAGATTGGCTCGACCCCCCTCGGCGGCGGGCCGGGCCTCCTGGTCGAGATGCCCGAGGCGGGGCGGGCGCGGATCGAGATCTACAACGTGCTCGGCCGGCGGGTCCGCACGCTCGCCGATCGCAGCCTGCCCCAGGGTGCGACCATCGAATCGTGGGATCAGCGGGACGATGCCGGGCGACCGGTCCAGCGCGGGATCTACTTTGCGCGCGTGACGACGCCGTTCGGGCGCGCCCATGCCCGCTTCCTCGTCCTCGATTAGGAACGGCCGATCAGGTAAACTGCGCCGCATGCACCACATGACGTCCAGCGAACTCCGCCGGCGCTTCCGGGACTTCTTCGCGGCGCGCGGCCATACGGTCGTGCCGTCCTCGCCCCTGGCTCCGCTCGGGGACCCGACGCTGTTGTTCACGACGGCGGGTATGGTCCAGTTCAAGCCCTACTTCGGGCAGGACCCCGAGCGCCTGCCGTACCGGCGGGCCGTGTCGGTCCAGAAGTGCCTGCGCCTGACCGACGTCGAGAACGTCGGGCGGACGCCGCGCCACGACACGTTCTTCGAGATGCTCGGCAACTTCTCCTTCGGCGACTACTTCAAGCAGGAAGCAATCGAACTCGCCTGGGAATTCACCACCACGGACCTCGAGCTGCCGATGGAGCGCATCCACGTCTCGGTCTTCAATGGCGAGGGCGGCGCCGCGCCTCCCGACGAGGAGGCGCGCGCGCACTGGCTGCGCGTCGGCGTCAAGGCGGACCACATCGTCGCGCTCGGCCGCGCCGACAACTTCTGGGGACCGGCGGGGGGCACGGGCGCTTGCGGGCCGTGCTCGGAGATGTACTACGACCTCGGCCCCGAGGCCTGCACCTGCGACGGGACGTGCGCCCCAGGCTCCGACTGCCCGCGCTTCATGGAGTTCTGGAACAACGTCTTCCCGCAGTACGACGCCCAGGCCGACGGCTCGATGCCGCTGTTGGCGCGGCCGGGCATTGATACCGGGATGGGGCTCGAACGCCTGGCGCTGATCGTCCAGGGCGCGGGCTCGATCTTCGAGACCGACCTGTTCCGGCCGGTGGTCGAGGAGGTCGCGAAACTGGCGGGCCTGGCCGAACTGCCGGTGCTGGGTCGGCCCGAATCCCCGCAGGGCGTCGCGCTGGCGATCATCGCCGACCACGCTCGCGCGCTCACCTTCGCGCTGGCCGAGGGCCTGGCGCCGTCGAACGAGGGCCGCGGTTACGTGCTGCGCCGCCTGCTGCGCCGCGCCTCGCGCAACGGCCGCCTGCTCGGGCTCAAGGAGCCGTTCCTGACCCGCGCGGCCGAAGTCGTGATCGATCACTTCGCGCCCGATTATCCCGAACTGGGCGCGTCGCGGCGCCGCATCGTGGGCGTGATCGGGCGCGAGGAGGAGAACTTCCTCCGTACCTTCGATCAGGGCCTGGCGCGCTTCGAGAAGCTCGCCGCCGACGCCGCGGCCTCCGGAAATTCCACGCTGGCAGGACCCGAAGTGTTCGTGCTTCATGACACCTACGGTTTCCTGGTCGACCTGACCGAGGAGATGGCCGGGGAGAAGGGTCTCTCGATCGACCGCGCGGGTTTCGACGCCGCGATGACCGAGCAGCGCACGCGCGCGCGCAAGGCGACCGGCTTCGGCGGCAAGAAGGACACGGGTGACCAGGGTCCCGAGTGGATCGTGATCGACGAGGCGGAGGGCTCGGAGTTCGTCGGCTACGAGACGCTGGCCGCCGTGTCGCGCGTCCTGCGCTACCGCGTGCTCGGCATGGGCGAGGCCGAACTGGTGCTCGAGTCGACGCCGTTCTACGCCGAGTCGGGCGGCCAGGTCGCGGACTCCGGCACGCTCGAGGGCAGGAACGAGGCGGGTCCCGTGCGCCTCGAGATGGTGCACGTGCGCAAGGCCGGCGACGCCATCGTCCACCGCGTCAAGCTGCTTGAGGGCACGCTGCCCGTGGCCGAGGTCCGGGCCCGGGTCGACGCCGACAAGCGCGCAGCCACGCGCCGCAATCACACCGCCACCCACCTGCTGCATGCCGCGCTCCGGCGCGTGCTGGGCACCCACGTGCTCCAGGCCGGTTCGCTGGTCGCGCCGGATCGTCTCCGGTTTGATTACTCGCACTTCGAGGCGCCGACCGCCGGGCAGTTGACCGCGGTCGAGGACGATGTCAATCGCGCGGTGCTGGCGAACTTCCCGGTTGCGATCGAACTGCGCACGCTCGAGGATGCGCGCAACTCGGGGGCGATCGCGCTCTTCGGCGAGAAGTACGAGGATGAAGTGCGCGTCATCCGGGTCCTCGACGACAGCCGCGGCGAGCTGGTCTCGGCTGAACTGTGCGGCGGCACGCACGTCTCGCGCACGGGCGATATCGGGCTGTTCCGGATTCTCGAGGACACCTCGATCGCCAGCGGCACGCGCCGGATCGAAGCCGTGACGGGCCAGCTGCTGGTCGACTGGTCGCGTGACGAGGACCGCCGCCTGGCCGAGGTCGCACGCGCGGTCAACGTCCGGCCCTCGGACGCGCCCGCGCGCGTGGCGGCGCTGGTGGCCGAGGTCGCGGCGCTCAAGGCCGAGATCGAGCAGTCGCGCAAGGGCGGTGTCATCGATGCCGTCAAGGCGCTGGCCGAGAAGAAGGTCGAGGGCGCGAAGGGTGCGTGGGTCGTCGGCACGCTGCCGACGGCGGACGGCAACGCCTTGCGCGAGGCCGCCGACGTCGCGCGCCGCGCGCTCGGATCGGGCGGCGCGGCGTTCGCCTCGATCGAGGGCGGCAAGGTGTCGTGGCTCGCGGTCGTCACCGACGATCTGGCAAAGTCGAAGGCCCTGCTGGCGTCCGACATTCTCAAGGCCGGCGGCGTCGGCGGCGGCGGCAAGCCGAACCTGGCCCAGGGCGGGGGCAAGGACCTTGCCCTGGTACCCGATCAGCTCCGCAAGATGGCGGAGTTCCTGGCGGCGCGGCTCGAGAGCGCGATGGCCGAGACGTGGACCGTCTAACCCCGGAGGCCCGTTGAAGGGACTCATTCTCTCGGGCGGCAGGGGTACGCGCCTGCGGCCGATCACGCACACCAGCGCCAAGCAGCTCGTCCCCGTGGCGAACAAGCCGATCTTGTTCTACGGCCTCGAGGCCATCGTCGAGGCCGGCATCACGGAGATCGGCATCGTGGTCGGCGACACCCACGCCGAGATTCGCGAGGCGGTGGGAGACGGCTCGCGCTTCGGCGCGAAGGTCACCTACATCCAGCAGTCGGCGCCGCTCGGTTTGGCGCACGCGGTGAAGGAATCGAAGCCGTTCCTGGGCGACGATCCGTTCGTCATGTACCTGGGCGACAACTTCCTGCGCGAGGGCATCACCTCATTCGTCAAGGAGTTCGAGCAGCATCGCCCGGACGCGCAGATCCTGCTCGTGCCGGTGCCCAATCCGCAGGACTTCGGCGTCGCCGAGCTCAAGGGCTCGGAGGTCAGCCGGCTCGAGGAGAAACCCAAGAGCCCGCGCTCGAATCTGGCGCTGGTCGGCGTCTACATGTTCACCGCGAGCGTGTGGGAGGCGGTGGACGGCATCAAGCCCAGCAAGCGCGGCGAGCTCGAGATCACCGACGCGCTGCAGTGGCTGATCGACCACGGCAAGACCGTGCGCTCACACGTCATCACCGGCTGGTGGAAAGACACCGGCAAGCTCGAGGACATGCTCGAAGCCAATCGCATGGCGATGTCGCACTGGACGACGCGCATCGACGGCGAGATCGACAAGGCCTCGGTGGTCGAGGGTGCGGTGGTGGTCGAGAAGGGTGCGAAGGTCACGCGGTCGCGCCTGCGCGGCCCGCTCGTGCTCGGGCCGGGCGTCGTGATCGAGGACAGCTACATCGGGCCGTTCTCGGCAATCGCCGAGGGCGTGCGCATCGTGCGCTCGGAGGTCGAGCACTCGATCGTGCTCGAGCGCAGCGTGATCGAGGACGTGCCCACCCGCATCGACTCGAGCCTGATCGGCAAGGACGTCGTGGTGACGCGCAGCCCGGACCGCCCGCGGGCGCACCACATCATGGTGGGCGACTCCAGCCGCGTCGAACTGGCCTGACATGAAGATCCTCGTCACGGGCGGCCACGGCATGCTGGGCCAGGACCTGCTGCCGCTGCTTCAAGAGGCCGGCCACGAGGTCAGGGCGCCGCGCCACGCCGAGGCCTTGCTCGAGGAGAAGGGCGCGCTTGAAGCCTGGCTCGGGAGTTGGACGCCCGGGCGCGTCTACCATCTCGCCGCCTACACCGACGTTGACGGCTGCGAGAAGGACGAGCCGCGCGCGAAGGCGTCGAACGCATTTGCGACCGAGCGCGTCGCGGCGCTGGCGTTCCGTTGGGACGCGGGGCTCGTCTACCTGAGCACCGACTATGTGTTCGACGGCTGCTCGCGCACGCCCATCCGGCCCGACGCCCATCCCGCGCCGCTGAACGTCTACGGACGCACCAAGCTCGCGGGCGAGGAGGCGGTGCGCCGCATCGTCTCGCGGCACTGGATCGTGCGGGTGTCGTGGCTGTGCGGGCCGCACGGGAAGAATTTCGTCGAGGCCATCAAGGCGCGCATTGCCGCCGGGCAGCAGCTCTCGGTGGTGGACGACCAGCGCGGCTGCCCGACGTTCACGTTCGACGTCGCCCCGGCGCTGGTGTCGCTGCCCGAGGTTGCCGCTCCGGGTACCTATCACGTCGCCAACGGCGGTTCGTGCACGTGGTACGAATTCGCCGCCGAGATCCTGCGCCGCTCGGGGCAGTCGCTGCCGATCAAGCGGACGACCACGCTCGAGCTCAACCGTCCCGCGCTGCGACCCGGGTACTCGGTGCTCGACACCACGAAGGCCGACGAGGCGCTGGGCGGCCCCTTGCCGACCTGGCAGGATGCGCTCGAACGATACGACCGCGCGACCACCGCGCCCGGAGCCCCGCATGCCTGAGACGACCGGAAACGATCTCGCCGCCGACGCGCGGAGTTACCTCGAGGCCACCGCGCAGACGCTGGTCGCGCTGGCCGCCGCCGAAGTCGATCGACTCGCCGCCGTCTCGGCGCTGCTGGCGAACCGCCTGCGCGCCGGCCAGACGCTGTTCACCTGCGGCAACGGCGGCTCGGCCGCCGACGCCCAGCACATCGCGGCTGAGCTCTCGGGCAAGTTCTATCTCCATCGCCCGGGCCTGCCCGCGGTCGCGCTCACGACCAACACCAGCGCGCTGACCGCGATCGCCAACGACTTCTCCTACGACGAGGTGTTCTCGCGCCAACTCGAGGCGCAGTCGCGTCCGGGCGACCTCCTGTTCGCGCTGACGACCAGCGGCACCTCGGCGAACTGTCGCCGCGCGGTCGAGTGGGCGAAGGCGAACGGCGTGACCACGGTGGCGTTCACGGGATCGAAAGGCGCTGACTTCGCCGCGCTGTGTGACCACGCCTTCGTGGTCGCGAGCGCCGACACGCCGCACGTCCAGGAGGCGCACATCACGCTCGGCCACGCGCTGTGCGCGCTCGCCGAGGCAGCGCTCTACGGTCCGGGCGGGACACCTCCGGCAGCGGCGCGCGCGATCCTCGCGGAACGGGCCGGCGCGGCGGGCGGCGGGCGCTGAGTTCGTGACCCCATATCTCGAGGCGCTGCGCCCGAAACAATGGATCAAGAATGGCCTCGTCCTCGCGGGCGTGATCTTCGCGGGCGAGCTGACGAACCCGCAGGCACTCGGGCGGGCGCTGCTCGGCTTCCTCGGGTTCTCGCTCCTGTCGGGCGCGGTCTACCTGTTCAACGACCTGCGCGACACCGGCGCCGACCGGCTCCATCCCACCAAGCGCCTGCGCCCCCTCGCCTCGGGACGGCTGCCGCGCGGCGCTGCCTGGATCGAGCTGGTCGTGGTCCTCGCGCTGGCGGGCGCGATTGCCTGGTTCCTCGGTCCCTGGTACCTGGCGACGGCGGCGACCTACCTCGGGCTGAACCTGGCCTACTCGCTCGGCCTCAAGCACGCTGTCCTGGTCGACGTGATGACGATCGCGACCGGCTTCGTGCTGCGCGGGATCGCGGGTGTCGAACTCTTGCGGCCGATCCGCCCGGACGTCGAGCTCTCGCCCTGGCTCCTGGTCTGCACGTTCTTCCTCGCGCTCTTCATGGCGTTCGGCAAGCGCCGCCAGGAGATCCGGCACCACGACCTCGAGCAGGCGAAGGGCCGGCGCCGCGTGCTGCTCTCCTATACGACGCCCTTCCTCGACACGTTGGTCACGGTCTGCGCCGCCACCACGCTCGTGGCCTACGCGATTTACACGATCTGGCCCGCAACGGTCGAGAAGTTCCACACCACGGGGCTCTTGTGGACGGTACCGTTCGTGACCTACGGCGTGTTTCGTTACCTGTGGCTGACGGGCGTGGGGGAGGAGGGAGAGGATCCCTCGGCGACCGTGATCATGGACCGGCCGCTGTTGGTCTGTGTCGGGCTCTGGCTCGGCGCGGTCGCGGTCGTGCTCTACCTGCGCTGAGCCGCCCGGCCCCATGATTTGCCTGCGCGCCTACGCCAAGGTCAACCTGTCGCTCGCCGTCGGCTCCGTGCGCGAGGACGGCTACCACGAAATCGCGACCATCCTCTCGGCCATCTCGCTCCACGACCTGCTCGCGTTCACGGCGCGGCGGCGCGGGTTCTCCCTCAAGGTCTCGGGTCCCTGCGCCCGCGGCGTGCCGCGCACGGGCAAGAACCTCGTGCTGCGCGCGGCCCGGGCGCTCGCGCGCGAGCTGGGCGAGACGCGGGGCGCATCGATCCGGCTCACCAAGAACGTGCCGCACGGCGCGGGCCTGGGCGGCGGATCGAGCGACGCAGCCGCCACGCTGCGAGGACTGCTCGCGCTCTGGAAGCGCCGGCTGCCGCGCGCGCGGCTGCTGGCGTTGGCGCAGGCGCTCGGCAGCGACGTTCCGTTCTTCCTCGGGCCCAGTCCCGCGCTCGCCACCGGCCGCGGGGAGATCCTCACTCCCTTGCGCGCGATCGTTCCGCCGCTCAAGCTGATTGTCCTTGGCTCCGACGTGCCGATCCCCACCGCATGGGCCTATGCCAAGTACATCATCCCGAAAAGCCGGTTGACAGGCTGGAAGGGCATCGTTAGGCTTCTACAACTTCGGGCGAAAGTGATAACCCGATCAAAGGTTAATCGAAATTTTTATAACGATCTCGAAGGCGCGGTCCTTCCACGCGTCCCGGCGGTTCGCGAAGCGCTTGCAGCCTTGCGCGCCTCAGGGGCGGACGTGGCCCTGATGTCGGGCAGCGGGTCCTCGGTCTTCGGCCTCGTCGCCACGACCCGGTCGGTACGAAGGATCGCGGCGCAGTTGAGCGACAAAGGTCACACGGTTTACGTGGCGCGCTCGATGCGAGCGGGTTCGCGACCGTGTCGGTGATCGCCCTCTGACGGCCCAGGAGAGTCGCCCCGCCGACACACACTCCCGGCCGATACGCTCCCCCCAGTGCGTATCGGGAGCCAGCGATGGAATCGCCGGCTAGAGGTGAACCATCCATGCTGCGAATTTCCGAAGTACGGGTCTCCCTGCGGGACGATGCCAAGCTCAAGGCATTCGCCAGCATCACCCTCGAGGAGTGTTTCGTCATCCGCGGTCTCAAAGTCATTGAAGGCAACAACAACCGCATGTTCGTCGCGATGCCCAGCCGCAAGCGCCCCGACGGGAAGCACCAGGACCTGGCGCACCCCATCACCAAGGAAATGCGCCAGCATATCGAGGACGTCATCATCGGGAAGTACGAGGAAGAGAAGCGTCGCGGCGCTCCGACCCAGGAACACGACGAATCCGAGATATTCGCCGACTGACCGCACGGCGGACAGTCAGCCGGCGACCGATTCTGAGCCCTGCCCCCCCGCAGGGGCGGGGTGTAAGCTCCGCCCATGACCCGCCGACGCATCACCGAACTGGTTGTGGCCGCCGCAGTGTTCCTCCTCCTGCTCGCGGTCTTCTTCGTCCGTCCCACGGCCCGGCGCACCGGCGCCCCCGCGTCGTTCGAGCTGTTCAGCCGAGCCCCCGGGGCCCCGCCCGACTTCGGCAATGATGCCTATGCGGCCGCCGCCGCCTACGCGCCGGACTCCGCGCGGGCGCTCGTGCTCTACCCGGTCGAGTTCGAGGAACGGGCTGATCTCTATGTCATGAACCACGCCCGCAGCGAGGGGTACCGGCTCGTCCTCGACGATTCACTCCACGCCAAGGACACACCCAAGGCCGTCGGATGGCTCGATCCGGAGCGGGCCTGGGTCATCGTCGGCTTCACCATGGGGACGGTCTCCCCGGGCGGGGACCTGTACGAGCTCGACCCGGCAACCGGGAAGGCGCGCGTCCTGTGGGCGGCCCCGGAGTCCGGGAACCTGCAGGCTGTGGGGTTCGAGCCGCCGGGGACAGTGCGGCTCAGGGTCTTCGACGGCAACATGGACCATCCGCGGGACTCGACGGTGATCCTGCCTCCCGACGCCCTGGCCGCCCGGGCGGCCCCCTGATTGGGGGGCGGGCGCAATCAATTGGGGGGCGGGCGCAATCATCGGAGCACAAGGTTGCGGATGTCTTGCGACGATGGTAGGTTACGCACTCCCCTTTTGGGGAGTAGCGCAATGGTAGCGCAGCGGCCTTTGGAGCCGCCCGTCCAGGTTCGAATCCTGGCTCCCCAGCCACTCGCTGCCGGGAGCAAGGCGCAGCGCGCAGCACCTCCCTCGGCGTCCCGCGGAGCGGCGGGGCCCTTCCGTGGAAGTCCCCGATTGCAAGGTGGTCGACGATGGACTGGGAGCCCGAGCATGGCCCAGGCAGAAGTCGCCTGGTCCTCTTGGAGATGGCGCAGCGTCGCGCGCGTAGCGCCGACTCCGCAGCGCATGATTTCACGGACGGCTCGCCGCGAAAGGGATCGTTGGAATCGCTCAAGATCCTGACCGGCACCGCGAACCCGGACCTGGCGCAGCGTCTTTGCGACCACCTGGGTGTGGGGCTTGGCCTCGCGACCATCGGGCAGTTCGAAGACGGCGAGATCCAGGTCCGGATCGACGAGAACATTCGCGGGCTCGACGTGTTCGTGGTGCAACCGACCATGCCCCCGGCGGAGAACATGATGTCGCTCCTGGTCATGCTCGACGCCTGCAAGCGCGCGTCGGCGCGGCGCGTGACCGCGGTCGTGCCGTACTACGGCTACGAGCGGCAGGATCGCAAGGACCAGCCGCGGGTGCCCATCACCGCCAAGCTGGTGGCGAACCTGATCACGGTGGCCGGCGCGGACCGGATGATCTCCATGGACCTGCATTCGCCGCAGATCCAGGGGTTCTTCGACATTCCGTTCGATCACCTGTACGCGGCGCCCGTGATGATCGAGTACTTCCTGAGGAAGAAACTCTCGGACCTCGTCGTCGTGGCGCCGGACATCGGCTCGGTCAAGATGGCGCGTGCGTACGCCAAGCGGCTGGGGGCGGAGCTGGCCCTGGTCGACAAGCGGCGCCCGAGCGCCGACTCGGTCGAGGTGATGAACATCATCGGCGACGTCGAAGGCAAGAACGTGGTGTTCTTCGACGACGTGATTTCCACCGGCCGCACGCTGTGCCAGGCGGCCGATGCGATGCTGGCCAACGGTGCCCGCGAGATCTACGCAGGCGCCACGCACGCCGTCCTCGCGGACGGCGCGGCCGAGCGGCTCCGGACTTCGCCCATCCGCGAGGTCGTGGTGACCGACACCATTCCGCATGATCCGGAGCGCCTGAACGAGAAGTTCACGGTGCTGTCGGTCGGCGGTCTTCTGGGAGAGGCGATTCGTCGCATCCACGAAGAGCGTTCGCTCAGCTCGCTCTTCGTCTGACAACTGAATTTACCCTGGCCCCCGGGCGGATCACTCCGACCCGGGCTGTCTGAAGGAGGCATTCCATGGCCATCGTTCCCCTCGCGGGACGGGTCCGCGCCGGCGTCGGCAAGGGCCCTGCCCGGCAGGCGCGTCGCGACGGTGAAATCCCCGGCGTGATCTACGGCGCCGGCGAAACACCCACCGCCCTGGCGGTTCCGAAGAAGGCATTCGAGCAGGCGCTCAAGACGGCGCGCGCGGGCGGCAACGTCATCGTCGCGCTTCGGCTCGATGGCGCTGCCGAGCAGACCGCCATCATTCGCGAAGTCCAGCGCGATCCGATCTCGCACGACATCCTGCATCTCGATTTCCATCACATCTCGCTCACCGAGAAAGTGACGGTCGAAGTGACCGTGCACCTGACCGGGATTCCCGACGGTGTCAAGAACGGCGGCGGCATCCTCGAGCACATCACGCGCGAGGTCGAGATCGAGTGCCTTCCGACCCAGATCCCGCAGCATCTCGAGCTCGACGTCAGCAAGCTCGGCATCGGCGACTCGATCCACGTCCGCGACCTTTTGATCCCGAACGCAGAGATCCTGTCCGACGGGGACGTGACGATCGCGACGGTGGTGCCGCCGACCGTGATGGTGGACCCGGTGCCGGGAGCGGCCGGCGCGGCAGCCGAGCCGGAAGTCATCGCCAAGGGCAAGGGCGACGATGCGACCAAGGGCAAGGACGACAAGTAGCCCTGTCCCATGGAGAGCCGCGTCGTGGTGGGACTCGGCAATCCTGGCCCGGACTACGAGGGAACGCGCCACAACGTCGGTTTCGCGGTGGCGCACCGGATGGCGGATCGGCTGAAGGCGCGGCGTCTCGAAGTCACGCGGACGTATGAAGCGTGTGCGACGGGATTGAAGGGGGATCGGCGCCTCGTCATCCTGACGCCCATGACGTTCATGAACGCCAGCGGGCGGGCGCTCGAGGAATTCGGCCGGCGACACGGACTGACGCCGGAGCAGGTGCTGGTCGTGGTGGACGACGTCTACCTGCCGCTCGGGCAACTGCGATTGCGCGGCCAGGGTGGCGACGGCGGGCACAACGGGCTGGCCTCGGTGGCGGAGAGCCTGGGAACAGAGGCCTACGCGCGGGTCCGGATCGGCGTGGGGCGCGGCGAATCCGAGCAGGTGCTGGCGGACCACGTGCTCTCGGGGTTCGAACCCGATGAATCGGAGGCGCTTGCCGCCGCGCTCGAGCGGGCATGCGACGCCAGCCTCACCTGGGCGCGCGAGGGCATCGTCTCGGCGATGAATCGTTTCAACGCAAGACCGCGCGAAGCGCGCGAAAACGCCCCGGAAGGGGAGAGGTGACCGAGTGCACGAGTACGAAACCGTGTTCATCCTGGACCCGGGTCTGGACGAGAACCAGGTCAACGAGGAAGTCGAGAAGACTTCGAACCTGATCACGAACAATGGCGGCAAGATCCTCGACCTGCAGCGCTGGGGTCGCAAGCGCCTGGCGTACGAGATCAACAAGAAGCGCGACGGCGTCTACACGCTGATCAAGCACGAGTCGACCGGCGAGGTGGTCAAGGAACTGGAGCGCCGGCTGCGCCTCAACGACAGCGTCATGCGCGTCATGACCGTGATCGCGGGCCCCGAGTGGGAAGCGGCGGTCGACGGCGAGAACTCGATGCTCGGAACGGGCATCAATCCGACACCGCGCCCCGCGCCTCTACCTGTGCCGGCGCCCGAGGCGGTGGTGGAGGCGGGCGAGTAGTCCTCGCCCGGGCGGCCGTGTCGGATCTGAAGCTGCCGCGCGTCAACCGGGTCCTGCTCGCAGGACGCGTCGTGCGCGACTTCACGCTTCGCTACACGTCGGCGTCGGTTCCCGTCGCCATGTTCACCGTGGCGTTCAATCGCCCGGTCAAGGGCGAGGACGGGAACTGGACCGAGGTCGCCAGCTTCGTCAACGTGCTGGTGTCGCATCGTCTCGCCGAGCAATGCGCGGATCGCCTCAAGAAGGGCAGTCCGCTCTACCTCGAGGGCCGGTTGCAGACGAGAAAGTTCGACATCCCCGGCGGCAAGAGCCGGACGCTGCTCGAGATCAAGGCGGAACAGGTGCAGTTCCTGGATTCCCGCCCGACAACGGACGCCGAATCGCCGCGGGCCGACGTGCCCGGGGTGGTCGAGGGCGACCTGCCGTTCTGACATGGACCACGGGCGCGGCCTGAAAAGGGCGCCCTCCCCGGACTCACGGTCCGGGGACCAACCAGGAGGTACTCGTGGCTCGCGATCGCGAACCCCGTGCCGTAAAGAAGAAGTTCTGCAAGCTGTGCCTCGAGAAGGTGCCCTACGTCGACTACAAGGACGAGAAGCGCCTGACCCGTTTCATCACCGACCGCGGCAAGATCGTGCCGCGTCGCATCTCGGGGACGTGCGCGCGTCACCAGAAGCAGATCACGATCGCGGTCAAGCGCGCCCGCGTGCTTGCGATGCTGCCGTTCTCCAGTGACTTCTACCGCTGAGACGCTCCGGATCGCCGACCCCCGACGCCGGACCGGTGCGGGGCTGCTGGGGATCCTGTGCCTGATTCTTCTCGGTGAGATCCTGACGCCCAATCCATGGGCGGTCCTGTGGCCGGTGCTGCCGGTCCTGGGCGCGGCCGCTCTCCTGTTGTCGCAGACGCAGTACCCGGTGCTCGGATGGGTCATGCCGCTCCTGACGATCGGCGGACTGTTCGTCGTCAAGGGCGCGGACCAACCGTGGGGCTGGTGCCTGGCGGCCGGAAGCATGGCCGCCGCGATGCTCGGGATCGCCGAGCGCGAAGGCGCGCCGATCGAGCGCAGGGCGTGGGCGTACCTGCCCGTGCTGACGCTGGCGGCGATGTTCCCCCTGGCGCCGGGGTATCGGGACTTCATCAACAGCGCGGCGGGCTGGATCCACTCCGAGGAGGCGCGCCAGCTCGCGGTGCTCGAATCGACGCCGATGCCGGCCGAGCAGAAAGTGGCCGCGGGGCAATTGATCGCCTCGGGGATCCAGTTCGGTCTCGTGCTGGCGCAGAACATCCTGCCGGTGTTCCTGTTCGTCTGGGTCGCGCTGCTGGTGCACCTTGCCGAGCGGATGGCGCGCCGGCTCGCCGAGCTGGTCAAGCGCCCGTTGCCGGAGGTTGCGCCGTTCGAGCAGTTGCGCATGCCCGACGGGATGGTCTGGCTGCTCGTGGGCGGGCTCGCGCTGGTGGCATTGCGGGACCCGCGCGTGATGCCGGTGGGTCTCAATCTATCGATCGCCGTGGGACTGGCGTTTGCGCTCCAGGGCCTGTCCGTGGTCAAGGTGTTCCTGGTCACCCACGGCATGACGCCGGGGCTGATCACCATGCTGTTCCTGTTCACCACGCTCACCATGTGGCCGATCCTTCCGGTGGCCTGTGCGGGCGTGGGCCTGATGGACCTGTGGCTCGATTTCCGTCGCCTCGATGCGGGCGCGAAGACGGACGAGCGCGAAGGAGACAACCTGTGGAAGTGATCCTGATCGACGACGTGGACGGGCTGGGCAAGAAGGGCTCGACCGTCAAGGTGGCAAACGGCTACGCGCGCAACTTCCTCGTTCCGCGCAAGCTCGCGATCCCGACCGGCGGCGGCGCGGCCAAGCTTTTCATCGAACTGGCCAAGCAGCGCGACATCGCGAAGGACAAGTCGATGAAGGCGGCGGAGGCGATCGCGGCCCGGTACAAGGGCGCCGCGGTCGAGATCACCTCGCGCGCGGGCGAGGACGGCACGCTGTTCGGCTCGATCACGTCGGCCGACATCGCCGACCTGCTCGGCAAGCAGGGCCTCGCGACCGACAAGAAGAAGATCGAGATCGCCGAGCCGATCAAGACGCTGGGCGACCACGTCGTGCACCTGCGGCTGCACGCGGGCGTCGTGGCGCCGATCACCGTTCGCGTGGTTTCTGCCTCATGAGCGCCCGCGTTGTCGTGCTGGTTCTCGCTGCGCTCGTCCTGAGCGCTCCGGGCGCGTCGGCGGCGACGAAGAAGAAGCCGAAGGCCACCGCGGCGCAGCCGGGGGACGTGGTGCTGGCGCGGGTGGGGAACGCGGTGGTGACGCGCGCCGACTACGAGTCGCGGCTGGCGGACCTGCCGCCCCAGTACAAGGGCCAGTTCGCGACGCCGGAGCAGCGGCGGCAGTTCATCGACCGCCTGCTCGAGGAGCGGGTGTGGCTCGAGACCGCGCTCAGGGCGAAGATCGACCAGCGGCCCGACATCAGGAAGCAGCTCGAGAACTCCCGCAAGGACATGCTGATCCGCACCTACCTGGGCGAGGCCATGCAGAAGGCGCCGCCGCCGTCGGACTCGCTGATCAAGGCCTATTACGAGTCGCACCCGCAGGAGTTCACGAGCGAGGAGCAGGTGTCGGTCCGCCAGATCCAGGTCGCCGACGAGAAGACGGCGAAGAAGGTCCAGGCCGAGCTCAAGAAGGGCGGGGACTTCGCGCAGCTGGCGAAGAAGTACTCGACCGACGCCGTGACGAAGGACAAGGGCGGCGACCTGGGCCCCGTCTCCAAGAGCGGCTTCTTCGGCTCGCTCGGTCGGCAGCCGGCGCTCGCCGAGAGCGCGTTCGCCGCGCCCATGAACACGACGGTCGGACCGATCAAGAGCGGCCTCGGCTATCATCTGATCCAGGTCACGTCGAAGACGCCGCCGCAGGCGCGCCCGATGGAAGAGGTCAAGCCGCTCATCCTGCGGCAGCTCACGCAGCAGACCAACCAGGACTTCTACCAGCAGAGCCTGGCCGAGGCGAAGGCGGGACTTGGCGTCAAGCTCGACGACGCGGCCATCGACGCGGCGATCAACGCCAAGAAGTCCGCGGTCGAGATGTTCCGCGATGCCGGCGAGGTGCCCAACGTGGACGATCGCCTCAAGGCCTATCGCGAGGTCGTCGCGACGTATCCCGAGAGCGAATACGCGCCACAAGCGCTGTTCATGCTGGGATTCGTTGAGTCCGAGGAAAAGAGGGATTACGATCAGGCCGCGAAGGCGTTCAAGGAGCTGATCGAGAAGTATCCGCGGAGCGAGCTGGTTTCCTCCGGGCAGTGGATGCTCGAGAACATGCGGTCGGACAAGACGCCGGAGTTCGACCTGCCGGGCGACCTGGGCAAGGCGAGCGAGCACGATTCGAAGCCCAACGGGCAGGCGGTTTCCAAGCCCTAGGATCATCGGGACGAGGAGGCGGCGATGGCGGTGGTCGAGGTCAAGATCAACGGACTGGCCGTCGACGCGCAGGCGAAGAGCCACGTCGTCATCCTCAAGGAGAAAGACGGGGAGCGCGTGCTCCCGATCTGGATCGGCCCCGCCGAGGCGCAGGCAATCGCCCGCGAATTGGCGGGGCAACGTTTTCCCCGCCCGCTGACGCACGACCTGCTCGCCAC
>JBKJOC010000107.1:0-4018 GCA_046595725.1 Candidatus Eiseniibacteriota bacterium | reverse complement strand
GGACATCTACCAGCGCTTCCTGTTCGACCGCACGGCGAACCTGCACTGGCACGAGATGAACAACGCCCAGCGCGCGGCCTCAGCCGTCAATGGCGGCAACGTGGGCTGGGACGGGCTCGCCGTCAGGACGATCGCCCCGACTGTGCTGGGTCCGCGCGTCGAGGTGCGCGTCACCGCGCCGGCGGGGCTTGCGGGGCTCAAGCAGTTCGGGACCGCGGACTTCGGTCCCCCGGCGGGGGCGAGTGTCATCAGCGGACAGGTCGTGCTCGCCGCCGACGGCGCTGCCCCCACGAGCGACGCCTGTTCACCGCTGATCAATGCGGCGGCGATGCTGGGCAAGATCGCCCTGATCGATCGTGGCTCGTGCGCGTTCAGCGATAAGGCCGCGGCGGCGCAGGCCGCGGGCGCGATCGCGGTCGTGATCGTGAACAACGTCGCGGGCTCGGCCCCCGGAATGGGAGGCAGCAACCCGAGCGTCACCATCCCGGCGGTCAGCGTCTCCTTGGCGGACGGCAACGCGATCAAGGCGAACCTGGCCGGCGGCGTCTCGATGACGATCGGGCCGAACGCGGCGTTCCTGGCGGGAGCGGACGATGACGGTCGCGTTCTCATGTACGCGCCGAATCCGGTCGAGGGCGGATCCTCGATTTCCCACTGGGACACCAATGCAGACCCCAGCCTCTTGATGGAGCCTTTCATCACCGACAGTCTCTCGAACGCCGTCGACCTCACGCAGTACGCCTTCGAGGACATAGGCTGGCTCAGCCCGCGTACCACGGACTCGACGCCGGCCCCGGGCGCTGTCGCGCTCACCGGCGCGTACCCGAATCCGTTCACGATCACGACGCGCATCAGCTTCACCCTGGCTCGCCCCGGGCACGCCGACGTTCGCATCTACAACGTGGCTGGCCGCGAGGTGAAGCACCTGTTCTCGGATGACCTGCCGGCGGGCAATCACGTGGCGACCTGGGACGGCAGCGATGACCAGGGGCGGAAGGTGGAGTCTGGTGTGTTCTTCTATCGCCTGACCGGACCGGGCATCAACGCCAGCAAGCGAATGGTGCGGATCAGTACGGTCGCAGGCTAGTCGGCTCGGGAAAGGGACTCGCCCGGTGCAAGGGCGGACGGCGGAGGGCGGTCGATCATGACCGGTTCGGGGACGTGCACGAACTTCTCGCGCACGCGCCAGAGCAGGAAGATGCCGACCGCTCCCAGTCCCACGACGAAGCCCCACCACAGCCCCGGCGGGCCCAGCCCGACGCGGAACGCGAGCCACAGGCTGGTCGGGAACCCGAGCACCCAGTAGCCGACCAGGTTGGCGAACATGGGAGAGCGCGTCTCGCCGAAGCCGCGCAAGACGCCGCCGCTGGTCACCTGCAGGCCGTCGAAGATCTGGAACACGCCCGCAATCGGGATCAGGCTGGCCGCGATCGCGATCACCTTTGGGTCGTTCGTGTAGAGAGCGGAGATCGCGCGCGGCAGCAGCAGCATCATCGCCGCCGAGAGCGACATGAACGTCAGGCTGGTCGCGATCGAAAGCGTGGCCGCGCGCCGCGCGCCGTCGGGATCGCGCCGCCCGACGGCGCGGCCGACCAGCACCGCGGCGGAGACCGAGATGCCGAGCGGCACCATGAACGTCAGGCTGGCGAGCGTGATGGCAACCTGGTGGCCGGCCAGCGCGACCGTCGAGATGCGGCCCATCATCATCCCCACGAGCGAGAACACTCCCACCTCGAGCACGAACTGGAACCCGATCGGCAGGCCCAGCCGCAGCATCCGAAGCAGGGGCGCGAGCTCGAAGGCGGCGGGCGAAAACGGGCGCAACGAAGGCTTGAGGTCGCGCCAGGCCAGCGCCAGCAGGATCAACGTCATCGCCCAGCGCCCGATCGTCGAGGCGATCGCCGAGCCGACGGCGCCCATCGCCGGCGCCCCGAATTTGCCGAACACCAGGACCCAGCAAAGCAACGCATTGAGCAGGTTCGCCAGCACCATCGCGAGCATGATCGGTTTCAAGTTGCCCATCGCCTGGAGCGATTGCCGCAGCACGATGAAGCCCAGGAAGGGCAGGAGGCCGGGGATGCACGCGCTCACGTAGTCGGCCGCGATCGGCACCACCGCGGCGGGCTGGCCCAGGGAAGCGAACACGGTGCGCGCGAGCAGGAGCGGGAAGATCGAGGGCACGCTCATGAGGGCTGCCAGCACCAGGCCGCGCTGCACACCCCGCGCGACGCCTACCGCGTCGCCGGCGCCGAATGCCTGCGACACCACGGTGTCGAGCGCGAACAGGACTCCCATGCCGAGCATGCAGACCGTCATGAAGTACATGTTGCCGAGCGCGACCGCAGCCAGCGCCTCGGCCGACACGCGCCCCACGAGGATGGTGTCGACCACGCCCATCGCCATGAGGCCGAGCTGGACGAACACCACGGGCGCGGCGGTGGTGAAGAGCTCGCGCAGGTCACTGCGTTCGGATCGGGAAGCGCGGGCGGGCCGGTTCACCCGCGCATCCTATCAGGCGTGCCGGCCCCGCCCGCCGGCCGTCACCCGGGGACCATGTCAGGGGGTTGTCCAACGCGGGTGGATCCGTTGTAGCAAAAGGAATTACGGGATCGACTTCATGCAAAGTCGAGGTCGCATAAACCAATCGGGCTCGCGCGCCGGCGCGCGTCATTGCGCACGCGCTTTCGGTGCGTCATCCTTGGAGCGACCTTCTCATACCCCGGGAGCCCTTGACCATGATCGCGAAGCCCAAGTCACCGACCGTCGCGCTCGCCGCGATTGCGCTCGTCGCCCTTGCCGCAAGTCCGCTGGCTGCATTCGCCAGGACCGCTAAAGCCCCGGCGAAGTCCGATGCCCATGCGCTGGCGGTGCCGTTCCATTCCGACGACTACGATGCCGCGCTCGCCGAGGCGCGCGCGAAGAACGTGCCCCTGTTCGTCGACGCCTGGGCGACGTGGTGCCACAGCTGCCGCTCGATGAAGGCCTTCGTCCTGACCGACGCGTCGCTTTCGCCGCGCGCGGGCGAATTCGTGTGGTTCATGCTGGACGTCGAGAACCCGAAGAACGCGGCGCTCAAGAAGAAGTTCCCGGCCAACGCGCTGCCGACGTTCTTCGTCGTCGACTCGAAGGACGAGTCGGTGGCGCGACGCTGGGTGGGCGGCATGACGATCGCGCAGCTGCAGGATTTCCTCGACGATGGCAAGCTTGCCATCTCCGGCGGGTCGGCGAACCCGCAGCAGGCCGAGGGCGCAAAGGCGACGCTGGCCCGCGCCGATCGCATGTACGGCCAGGCGGACTACAAGGCGGCGGGGGATCTTTACCTGGAGGCGTGGCCCGCGCTGAGCCCGGCGGATCCGCAGTACGCGCGCGTCGCCGAGGCGACGCTCTATGCGCTCTCGACCACCGAGCGCCACGCCGAGATCCTGGCGCTCGCGGCGAAGGCGCAGCCGGGGCTCGCCGAGACCACCTCGGGAGCGAGCATGGCGGTGAGTGCGCTGAGCGCGGCGATCGCGCTGCCGGTGGACTCGCCGGGTCGGGCGGAGACGATCGCGAAGTATGAGGCGATGACCCGCCAGTACCTGGCGAACCCGAAGGTCACGCTGGCCGACGACGATCGCTCAGGCATGTACAGCACGCTGCTCGACGCCCGGAGCGACGCCAGGGACGAGGCCGGAGCGAAGGCCGCGGCGCGCGCATGGGCGACCTTCCTCGAGCAGGCGGCGGCACGCGCGAAGACCGCCGACGGGCGGGCCGTGTTCGACTCGCATCGCCTCTTCGCCTATCTCGAGCTTGGCAAGCCGGAGCTGGCGATCCCGATGCTCGAGGCCTCGGAGAGGGCGCTGCCGAACGACTACAATCCCCCGGCGCGGCTGACGGTCGCCTTCAACGCGATGAAGCGTTGGGATGACGCGCTCGCCGCCAGCGACCGCGCGCTGGCGAAGGCCTACGGTCCGCGCAAGCTGCGCACGTTCCAGGCGCGCTCGGACGCGTTTGCCGGCAAGGGCGACCTCGCGGCCGC
>JBKJOC010000393.1:0-3684 GCA_046595725.1 Candidatus Eiseniibacteriota bacterium | reverse complement strand
CGCCCGGGCGGGCAGGCGTCGCTCAAGCTGGTCGTTCTCGGCCGCTAGGCCCTACCGCAACCACTCCATCGGATTCACCGACGAGCGGCCCTTCCGCACCTCGAAGTGCAGGATGGTGCCCTTGAGCGATCCCGAGTCGCCGGCCCTGGCGATCGCCTGGCCGGAGGCGATCTCGGCCCCGCGCGCGACCAGGATGGCCGAGCAGTGGGCGTAGAGCGTGTAGTAGCCGCTGCCGTGATTCAGGATCAGCATCTCGCCGTAGGATCCGTAATCGTTCGAGACGAAGTCGACCCGCCCCTTCGCGACCGCGCGGATGGTCTCGCCCGGGGTGGCCTTGATGTCGATCCCGTTGTTGAACGTCACGGTGCCGAAGCGCGGATGCTTCTCGTTGCCGAACCGGCCGACGATCTCGCCGCGAAGCGGCCACGCCAGCTGCCCGCGCGCCTTCGCGAACTCGCCCTCGTAGGGCGGCAGGGGCGGCGGGGCGGGCTGGCCCGGCGTGGCCGGCCCCTGCTCGGCGGCACGGCGGCGGGCCTCCTCCTCCTCGCGACGCCGCTTCTCGAGCTCGGCCAGCAGCGCCTGGATCCGGCGCGCCGTGCGCTCGAGCTCGGCGGCGGCCGCCTCGTATTCCTTGCGCTGACCCTGGAGCTTCGAGACCGACTGCTTCTTCTGCTTCGCCAGCGCGTCGAGCCGCTGCTGCTCCTTCTGGCGCGCGTCGAGGTTCCGGTCGACCTCCTGGTGGGTCGCGTCGAGGCGCTTCTGGTTCCACTCGATGTGTTCCTTCTCGTCCGTGATCCCGAGCAGGATCCGGCGGTCCTGCCGCGCCACGCGCGTCAGGAAGTCCCAGCGCGTCAGCAATTGTGCGAACGACTTTGCCGAGAGAAAGAACTCCAGCTCGCGCGCGCGCCCGAACGTGTAGAGGCGCCGCAAGCGCAACGCCAATCGGCCGCGCTGGTCGAGCAATGCCGCGCGGGAGCGATCGAGCTCCTGGCGCACGTCGCCGAGTTGGCGCGTCAGGTCCAGCTCGCGCTTGCTCAAGGATCCGATGTTGGTCTTGGTGGTGCGCAGGCTGGCTTCGGTGGCGCGCAGCTCCTTGAGGACCTTGCCCTCGCGGATCTTCAGTTCCTGCGCGCGGCGGCGCTTGTCGGCCGCCTCCTTCTTGATGCGGTCGAGCTCCCTCTGCTGCGTGTCCTCCTCGCCACTCTGCGTCCACGCCGAAGACGCGAGCCCGGCCACGGGCCCCGCCGCGAGCAAGAGGGCCAGCGCGAGGCGCAGAAGGACGCGCATCAGTGCTTTCGGGTCAGCGGCACAAGCGCGATCACCGCCCCGAGCAGGCCGAGCAGCATGGCCCCGGCGACGAACAGCACCGACCACGACAGCGGCAGGGGCAGGATGTCGACCGGCTTGCCGTCCAGGTACGCGCCCGCGGCGTGGATCGCGCCGATCGCGAACAGGGCGGCGATCGCGCTGGCGTAGACGCCCTCGAGCACCAGCGGCGCGAAGATGAACCCGTTGCTTGCGCCCACCAGCGCCATGATGCGCATGGTCTCGCGGCGCGCGATGAAGGCGAGGCGGATCGTGTTCGCCACCACGAAGATCACCGACAGCGCGACCACGATCCCGATCGCCAGGTCGACGAAGCGCAACGTGGCGATGAAGGCATCGAGGCGCTGCACCCACTCGCCGCCAAAGCGCACTTCCTCGACGATGGACTCGGAGGCGAGCGTGTCCGACAGCTTCTCCATCGCGCCGAAGTTGAGGAACTCGGGGCGCAGCTTGAGCCGGATCGAGGCCGGCAGCGGGTTCTGCCCCACGGCCTCGAGCAGCTCGGTGCCGCCGAGCTCGTTGGCGAACTCCTCCCACGCGCGCTCGCGACTGACATAGGTCGGCACGCCATAGAGCGAGTCGAGGCGGGCGATCAGAGCCTCGCGCTCCTCTGGGCTGGCGCTGTCGCGCAGGTAGACCACGACCTCGCGGCGATCGCCCAGGGAGTGGAGTGCGTGCTGCACGTTGGAGGTGAAGAGCAGGAACACGCCGAGCACGAGGAACGACCCGAAGACCGAGAGCAGCGCCGTCCACGTGGTCGAGCGGTGGAACCATAGCCCGCGCCAGGCCTCGACCACGAACCAGAGAATCCGGTTCATGACCGAGCTCCCAGGTCGGGAGTGATCGCAGCGGGCACCAGGCGCCCGCCCACGAGATCGACCACGCGAATGCCGCGCGCGCCCAGGCGATCGGCCAGCGGCTCGTCGTTGGTGGCGAGTACGACCGCGGCGCCACCGGCGTGGATTTCGAACAGGAGGTCCAGGACTTCGGCGGAGGCCTTGGGATCGAGGCTGCCGGTGGGCTCGTCGGCGAGCAGGACGAGCGGTTGGTGCACGATGGCGCGGGCGATCGCGGCGCGCTGCTTCTGGCCGCCCGAGAGCTCGCGCGGGAAGGAGCGTCCGCGACCCGGCAGGCCGACGCGCGCCAGCGCCTCCTCGACCCGGCGCTCGAGCGTGGGGCGGTCCCACACGCCCTGCGTGCGCAGGACGAGCGCGACGTTCTCGAACAGGTCACGGTCTTCGAGCAGCTTGAAGTCCTCGTAGACCACGCCCAGCGTGCGCCTCAGCTGTCCGCGCTGGCCCTTGCTGGCGCGGCCGGAGACGAAGCTCCCGACCTGGACCTCGCCCTCGTTCGGGAGGATCTCCATCGTGAGCAGGCGCAGCAGCGTGGTCTTGCCGGCTCCCGAGGGCGCGTGGACGACGCAGAACTCGCCTTCGCCCACTTCCCAGTCGAGGTCGGCCAGCGCTTCCTCGGAGCCGTAACGCTTGGCGACCCGGGTCATGCGGATCATCGGCATCGGCGGACCTCCCTGCGCGGGGCGCTCAGCGATACTCGACGTGCGCCTTCTTTCGGAGGTCGCCGATGAAGGTTTCGTACTGCTCCTTGAGCTTCTGCTGGCGCACCAACTCGGGCAACTCGTCCTTGACCTCGGCCAGGAGATAGACGCGCTCGGGCTGGCGATCGTTGACCTTGAACAGGTGGTAGCCCTGCGGGTTGAGCAGGGGCTGAGTCACCTCGCCCAGCTCGAGCGTGTCGAGCGCCGCGCGGAAGTCGTTCGAGAACACGTTGAGTGGCAGGAACCCGAGGTCGCCGTCGTTTCCGGCGGGGCCCTTGTACTTCGAGTAGCGGCGGGCCAGCGTCCCGAAGTCGACGCCCTTGACGGCCTGCGCCCGCACGTCCTCGATCCGCTTCCGCGAGCGCGCGGCATCGGCCGCGCTGGGCGTGATGCGGAACAGGATGTGTCGCGCGTGGACCTCGCCCTTCGCAGGATCGATTTCCTCGATCTTGATGATGTGGTAGCCGAACGGCGACGTGACCACCCCCGAGACCTGCCCGGCCGGAATCTTGAACGCCGCGAGCTCGAACGTCGAGTCGAGCGACCCGCGCTTGAACCAGCCCAGGTCGCCTCCGGCCTGTGCGGTGCCCGGGTCCTCGGACAGCGCCTGCGCGAGGCGCGAGAACGGCTCGCCTTTCTTGATGCGGGCCAGCGTGTCCGTGGCGCGCTTCCTGACCGCGGCCTTTTCGAGCGTGTCGGCCTCGATCGGGATCTGGATCACCTGCGCCTTGATGGTGGAGGGACGGCGCGGGAACTTGGCGGTATTCTCGGTGAAGTACTTCTCGGCCTCCGCCGGCGTGACT
>JBKJOC010000390.1:0-3962 GCA_046595725.1 Candidatus Eiseniibacteriota bacterium | reverse complement strand
AGGGCGGCGCATGCACGGCCCACAACCCGGCGACGTACTTTTCCCACCGCCGCGACCAGGGCCGGACGGGCCGGGCCTGGGGCATCCTCGCCCCCCTTCCGGGAGGCTCGCAGCAGGCGCACGAAGAGGCAGTCTAGCATCCCGCTTGCGTGGACGCCAAGCGATTGCGGGAGCGTCTCTTGACCGGATCGGCAAAGGCCCGTATGCTGAACGGGTCCACGGCTTCAACCCGCCACACTTGGAGGATCGAGATGCGACGGTTCGCTTTCCTGGGACTCATGTTGATGGGAGGATTCTTGACGCAGGGATCGGATGCTTCCGCCGCGGCTGCGGCCAAGGGTGCCAAAGTCAAGCCCGAGGCGGCGGCGAACGCCAAGACGGGTGAGGACGTCGCCGTCCTGAAGACGAGTCTCGGCACGATCGTCTTCCGCTTCTACGACAAGGATGCGCCCAAGCACGTCGCGAACTTCAAGAAGCTGGCCGGCGATGACTTCTACGACGGAACGACGTTCCACCGTGTCATCCCTGGCTTCATGATCCAGGGCGGCGACCCCAACTCGAAGGATGCCGATCGCTCGAACGACGGCACCGGCGGCTCGGGCACGAACATCGTCGCCGAGTTCAACGCCAACAAGCACCTGAGGGGCACGGTCTCGATGGCGCGCGCGCAGGATCCCAACAGCGCCTCCTGCCAGTTCTTCATCTGCGTCAAGCCGACGCCGTTCCTGGACGGGCAGTACTCCGTGTTCGGACAGGTGATCGAGGGGATGGACGTGGTCGACAAGATCGTGTCGATGCCGCGCGACGCGCGCGACAACCCGCTCGACAAGGTCGTGATGGAGAAGGTCAAGATCGAGAAGCGCAAGCTGTAACCGTCCTCGACATCGAACGCGAAACGAGCCGGATCCTCGCGGGTCCGGCTCTGATTCATTGGCTCCGCCCGGTCAGCCCAGGTTCCAGAGCGCCAGCCCGATCCCCTCGTCGCGCGCGCGCGTCAGGTCCATCGCGAGGTCGCGCAGGAACACCTCGCACGTCGCCCCCGCCCGGCCCGCGAAGAGGTGGCCACCACGGGTCGTGAAGTCCGGCCCCCCGATCGTCGCATGAACATGGAGCACCGGCGCGTCGGCGAGCCAGCCCAGGTTCCCCACGATCGCCGTGATTTCCCAGTCGCCCGGAAACACGCGCCGGGTGTACGACTTCGTGTCGAGATGGTAGTACCCCAACTCGGGATCCTCGATCGCGCCCAGCATGTTGACCCACGCGCCTTTAACCGCGCGCGCGCGCGCGAAGTCGAGAACTCCGCCGACGATGTCCTCGCCATGCGCGAAGCGCAGCAGCCAGCCGCCGGCGACGTCCCTCGTTTCCATGCGCCTAGCGCCCGATCCGGACGGTGCGGCTCGAGGTGGTCGAGTTGCCCAGGGCGTCGCTGATGCGCACGCGCAGCAGGTGCTCCCCCGCCGGCAGGCCCTCGAGCCTGATGGTGAAGGCCTCGCTCGGCTCGTCCCACAAGCCGTCGTCCGGGGCGGCGGGATACCAGCTCGCGTCGTCGTCGAAGCCGACATCGACGCGGCTGACGTAGAGCCCGGCGTCGGTGGCGCGACCTTTGACGATCGCGGTGCCGCCCTCGAGGCGCGCCTCGAGCGTGCCGAATGAGGGCGCGCTACGGTCGAGCACGATCGGGCCTGTGACCACCTCGTCGGTCATGCCCTCACCCGGCGGGTTCACGTCCTCGTCACTGGCCACCAGGCGCAGCTCGTAGCGGCCGTCGGGCCAGCTCGTGGTGTCCCAGGCGTAGAGCGAAGCCGACACTCCGTTGGCCACGGGCGTCCAGGCGGTCTCGCCCTCGCGTCGCATGAACAGGCGGTACGACAGGTCGTCACCGTTCGGGTCGGAGGCCTTCCACGACAGGGGGCGGATGCCCTGTGCCCAGGTCGGCAGCGCGTCGGCAGGCGCCTTGCGCGGGGCGTCGGCGTTGAACTGGACCTTGCGCCCGTCAGGCAGCTCCTGCGTGATCGGCTCGCGGCGCACGTTGAGCTCGCCCTCGTAGAACTTGCCGGGCACCGGGTAGACCGTGAAGTCGTCGATGCGCGGAGCCTGGTTGACCTCGCCCCACGCCACGGTCACGCCCGAGATCTGCGCCCGGCTCGAGCCCGGAAGCTCGAGCTTCCACTGCAGCCAACGCCCCGGCGGCGAGGTGACATGGCCGTCGTCGGTGGTCCCGGACCACGCCGACCATGTCGAGTCGGGCGAGGCGGTGTTGCCGCTGCGGGTCGCAAAGCGGGCGCCGGAGGCGTTGCCGTCGGGCCAGAGCCGTCCCCAGCGCGCGATCCGCTTGGCGTCGAGCGCGGGCGAGACCGCGGTGCCGCTGCCGCTTCCCGTTTTCACCCGATAGAGCCGTGACGGATTCGAGGTTGCGAGCCACAACTCGTCGCCCGGGGCGGCCGCGAGCGCAGTGACCTGGCCCTCGGTGCCCGCCCAGAGCGCGTCGCCCTTGCCGCGCGCGTCGACGCGGTACAAGGCGGCGCGGCTGCCGGTCGCGGCCCACACGCGGCCGTCGCGCGGCAGCAGCGCGTAGACCAGGCCCTGGGGCGAGATCCAATGGGCCGCGGCCGAGGAGTCGGGCACGATGCGGTAGACCACCGAGCGTTGCCCCTCCCCGGTCGCCGGGTCGAGGCCGGTGTCGTCGATCGTGATCGGCGCGGTCGACATCGCCGCGGCGAAGAGCGCGTGGCCGTCCCAGGCGAGCGCGCGAATCTCCTTTTCCGGGGCCTCGAAGAGCGCGCGCGCGTTGCCCCCTGTCACCGCGTAGACGATCCCGCGGCCGGAAGCGCCGACGAACAGCGTGCCCTTGCCGTCGGTCGCGAGCGCGGAGAGATGGGAGGCTTTGGCGTCGAACACGACGCGGCCCTTGCCGGGGCCGTCGATCGCGTACAACCGGCCCAGGGGTCCGGTCGCGGCGTAGAGCGTCTTGCCGACGAAGGCCAGCGCCCAGACATACTTCTGCCCGGTCTCAAAGTAGGTACTGCGCGCGCCGCCGGGCGCAAACCGCACCACGCGGCCATTGGGTCCGGTCCCGGCATAGATCGCGCCGTCCGAGCCCTTGGCGAGCGCCAGCGCCTCGGCGTCGCCGGTCGAATCGGCTGCGACCTGGTCGCCGCGCAGCGTCAGCAGGCGTCCGCCTGGGCCGGTCGCGAGCAGCAGGCGTTCCCCGTCGGCCAGCGCCGCCCATACCACGGGCGCGCCGGGTAGCGCGCGCGGCGAAAGGCGCGGCCCTGCGCTCAACGTGCCGTCCGCTCCCAGCGCGACGCCATCGAGCTGCGTGGCCTGGTGATCGGCGGCCGAGCGCAGCGTCCAGTACTGCGTCTTCGCCGCCTGCGCGGGCGCCCCATCGAGCCAGAGCGAACCACCCAACGTCAGCGCGAGCGCGCACCAGGGAGCCCACGCAGCGCGGTGCCGGGTCATGGATCCTCCTCGGAATCGGGATTGCCCAGGCGCACCGTGGGCGAGGGACGGGCGCCCGCGCGGACGGACGCGTTGGGCGTCGCCTGCAGACGGACGTCGAGCGCGAGCGTCAGAAGCCCGTCGACGGGGATCCCGACCGGATGCTCGTCCTGCGAAAGCCGCGCGAGGCTGCCGAACGGCGCGGTCGGGCGGTTTGCGCGGTCCGACACCAGGAGGCGCTGGGCGAAGGCCGGTAGCTCGGGGTGGGCCTCGCCGCTGAACGACGCCTCGACGCCGGGACCGTAGAGCACGGCGTAGAGCCGATCGTCGCGCCGCCGCTCGGCCAGTCGGCGGATCAATTCGGGCAGCGACTGCGCACGGTAACGGCCGGGGAACCGCGGGGTCTCCTGCTTGTCGAGCTCCGCGCCCCCCGCGAGCGCGACCACCAGCCGGCCCTCGGGCTGCGCCTGCGGCACCACGACATCGAAGTCGACGAACGACGAGCCGCCTCGGTAGTCGCG
>JBKJOC010000359.1:0-3028 GCA_046595725.1 Candidatus Eiseniibacteriota bacterium | reverse complement strand
TCCAGGTCCTCGGCCGTCGGGTTGACGGCGCAGGCGATCGCGAAGTTGGTGCGCTCGCCGATCGGGTTGCCGGCCAGGTCGGTGCCCGAATTGAGCTTCTTGATGACGTGGATCAGCCCGATCGAGTCGACGTCGTAGACGGCGGTGACGTTCGGGTAATCGCCCGCGCTCGGCGGGTCGCCCGTGAGCGCGAGGATGGTGCGCAGTCCCATCGCGTGTGCGCCCAGCAGGTCGGCCTGGATGCCCATCAGGTTGCGGTCGCGGCAGGTGAAGTGGAGGATGGTCTCGAACGACGGGTAGTGCCGCATCACGAGGTAGGTCAGCGCCTGCGCGCTCATGCGCACGCGCGCCATGGGCGAGTCGGCGACATTGACGGCGTCGACGCCGCGCTCGGCCAGCAACTTCGCGCCGGCGAGGATCTTCTGCGGATTGATGCCGCGCGGGGGATCGAGCTCGACCGAGACCAGGAACTTCTCGCGGATCATCCTGAGGATCGAGGGCTCGCCCTCGCTCGCGCCCGCGGGCGGCGGGATCTCGTTCACGACACTGCGATGAGGCGCGCTCGGGCGCTCGGCCTCGGGCGCCACGGGCGCGGCCGCCGCGCCCAGCTGCGCGCGCATCGCGGTCACGTGCTCGGGCGTCGTGCCGCAGCATCCACCGACCAGGTGCGCGCCCGCCTTGATGAACCGGCCCGCGTAGGCGGCAAAGTACTCGGGCGTTGCCATGTAGGCGTAGCGCCCGCCCACGAGCTGCGGCAGGCCGGCGTTGGGCATGGCCGCGATCCACGGCGCGTGCTTCCCCTGCGCCAGGCGCTCCGCGCGCGCCGCCGCGTAAGCGATCACGACGTCGAGCGTGCCCTGAGGTCCGACCGAGCAGTTGGTGCCGACGATGTCGGCGCCCGCATCGGCCAGCGCGTGGTAGGCGTCGCCGGGACGGTGTCCGTAGAACGTGCGGCCGTCCTCGCCGTAGGTGAGCAACGCACCGGCGGGCAGCGCGCACGCCGCGCGCACCTCGCCCAGGGCGGCGAGCAGTTCGGCGAGGTCGCCGAAGGTCTCGAGCATGAAGCCGTCGACGCCGCCCTCGAGCAGGCCCTCGACCGCCTCCTTGAACATCGCCTTCGCGTCCTCGAGCGCGATCGTGCCGTAGGGCTCGAGCGGCTTGCCGAGCGGTCCCATCGAACCGGCGACGAACGCCGCCACTCCCATGACCTCGCGCGCGTCGCGAGCCACGCGGGCGCCCTGCCGCGCGATCAGCCGGACGCGGTCCTCGTGCCCGAACGCCGAGAGTCGCATCCGGTTCGCACCAAAGGTGTTGGTCTCGATCAGTTCGGCGCCGGCCGCGATGTAGTCGCGATGAATCTTGCCGACCAGCTTCGGGTTCGACAGGTTGAGTTCGTCGAAGTTCTGGTCGAACGCGATTCCGCGGGCGTAGAGCTGGGTGCCCATGGCGCCGTCGGCGAGCAGGGGGCCCAGGGCGAGACGATCGAGCAATGGGGACTTCACAGGACCTCGAGAAGGCGGGATCAGGCGGGGGCGCGCGTGCGCCGGGAACGCCCGGACTCTCGCCGAGAAGTGGCTTCGGGGTCAAGCGCGCTGGCGTGCTCGACACCCCGCGCGCGCTTCATTAAACTGCGATCATGCACTCCTCGCGCCGGACCCGCGCCCGGCAGACCCGACCGAACCACGTTCTCCTGTGCCTGGTCGCGCTCGTCCTTTGCCTGCGCGGCGCCCCCGCGCTGGCGGCCGACTCCGCCCCGGCACTCGACAAGAAGCGGTTTATCGGCGTGGACGAACTCAGGCCCGGCCAGAAGGCGACCTGCCGCACCGTCTTTAAGGGCCGGACCATCGAGGAATTCGAGCTCGAGATTGTCGGCGTGGTGCCGGGCGGCAAGGCCGATGGCGACATGATCCTCGCTCGCGCCCAGGGCGAGCGCCTGAAGCACGACGGCATCGCCGCCGGCATGAGCGGCAGCCCGATCTACGTCGATGGAAGGCTCGCCGGCGCGCTGGCCTACAGCTGGCCGTTCAGCCGCGACGCGCTATGCGGCATCACGCCGATCGCCGAGATGCTCGACGTCATGACCCACCCCGACGGCCCGCCCACCGGCGACTTCGCGAGCGGCCCGATCCGGACCCTGCCGCCACCCGTGCCGCAACAGCCCGGGCTGACCCGCCTGCGCACGCCGCTGATGATCGGGGGCATGGGCGCCGAGGCGCGCGCATGGCTCGCACCCTGGGCCGACGAGCACGGCTTCCTGCTCGCGGGGGGCGGCGTTGGTGGAGCCTCGAAGCCGCCGGGAATCCTCTCCCGGCAGGACCGCGAGGCCGCGCGCGCGACGCTCGTTCCCGGCGCGGCGATCTCGGTCGACCTGATGCGCGGCGACATGAACCTCTCGGCGATCGGGACCCTGACGTGGCGCGAGGGCGACCGCGTCGTCGGCTTCGGGCACCCGTTCTTCCAGAGCGGCAACGTGTCCTACCCGCTCGCCCTCGCCGATATCACGACCATTGTCGCGTCCGACCTCAACTCGTTCAAGATGGGGGCTCCCGCCGAGCAGGTCGGCGCGATCACCCAGGACCGGCGCGCCGCGATCGCCGGCTCGATCGGCAATGTCCCGCGCATGCTGCCACTGACCGTCCACGTCAACGGGCTCGCCGGACCCGAGACCTACCAGTACGAGATCCTGCGCCACCGCGGCCTCGCGCCCACGCTCGTCGGCCTGGGCGTGATCGGCGCGCTGACCTCGCGCGGCGGCATCGTGCCCGAGGCGACGTGGCACTGGCGCGCGCGGCTGGTCGCGCCCGGCTCGCCGCCCCTGGTGCTGGAGGATGCCGCAACCGGAAACCTCACGAGCGCCGGCATGCAACTTTCGGCGCCGCTCCAGCTCCTGCTCAACAATCCGTTCGCGGCTTACATCGCCGATTCGATGACGATCGACCTCACGGTCGAGGGCGGCCTTGCGCGCGCGCAAATCGTCTCGGCGAGCATCGAGCCCCGCATCGTCCAGCCCGGCCAGAACGCCCACGTC
>JBKJOC010000337.1:0-5534 GCA_046595725.1 Candidatus Eiseniibacteriota bacterium | reverse complement strand
TATGCCGAGCAGCTCCCACGCATCTACAACTACTTCCGCTACCGCGTGGGGCCGGACCTGGCCGAGGACCTGACCTCCGAAACCTTCGAGAAGGCATGGCGCGGGCGCCACACCTACCGCCGCAACCTGGGAGCTTTCACGACCTGGCTCTACGCGATCGCGCGCAATGTCGCGATCGATCACTTTCGCCGCCACGTCCCGAACGAGCCGCTCGACGCCGCGTCGCATGTCGCCGCGAACTCGTCGCCCGAACTGGATGCGATCCGGGCCTCGAACGCGGCGCACCTGGCGAGGCTCATGGGCAATCTCGACGATCGCTCGCGCGAGCTGCTCGCGCTGCGCTACGGAGCCGGGCTCACGAACCGGACCATCGCGAAGCTCTCGGGCCTCACAGAGAGCAATGTCGGCACCATCCTGCACCGCGCCATCCAGGACTTGAGGTCCCGGTGGCCCGAGGAGGCCTAGCGCCATGAACGACAACTTCCTCAACGAGGGGCGGCAGGAGCCGCGCGCCGAGTTCACGCGTTCCCTGCGGGATCGCCTGCGCGCCCTGGAATCGAGGGAATCCTCTCCGCGCCCGGTTCGCGCCCGCCTCTCCGCCGCGGCTGCCGCGTTCGCCTCCGTGCTCGTGATCGTCGGCTTGTTCTCGATCCCCGCGGTGCGGGCCTCGGCGCAGGCGTTTCTCGACTTGTTCCGCGTGCGCAACTTTGCGGCGGTGACGGTCGACGCCCAGCGCATGGAGCTGCTGCGCGGACAGCAGTTCGACGTCGAGTCGGTGCTCGGCAAGCCGGAGCGGATCCTCGACCCGGGCCCCGCCCGCGCATTCCCGAACGCGCAGGAAGCGGCGCTGGCCACGGGCTACACGCTGCGCCAGGCGGTCGGCATGTCGAGTGCACTCCGGGCCGACACCACCTGGGTTCGCGGCGAGTCACGGACCCGCCTGCGCATCGATGGCCCGCGCATGCGCGGGCTCCTGGCTTCACTCGCGATCGACGACATTCAGCTGCCGCCCGCGATCGACGGTGCCGAGGTCAACGTGCACCTGATGCCGGTGGCGCGCACGACCTACCGCCGCGAGGGCGGGCACGAGATCACGCTCATCCAGTCGCCCAGCCCGGAGTTCTCGCTGCCGGTCGGAATCGAGATGGCCCAGCTCGGCGAGATCGGCCTGCGCGTCGCCGGCCTGTCCCCTGCCGAAGCGCGGCGGATGTCGCGGTCGATCGACTGGCACTCGACGCTGCTCGTGCCGGTGCCGGGTGGCGCGAGCTCGTTCCGCGAAGTCGAAGTGCGCGGACACAAGGGCCTCCTGGTCGCGCTCGACGAGCGCGGCGGCGGCATGCGTCGCCGCCTGCAGGGGGAACATACGCAACTTCTCTGGTCCGACGGCGATCGCGTGTTCGCCCTCATGGGCCGCAACGTCTCCGACGTGGAGCTCCTCCAGATGGCGAACCAGGTCCAGTAGTCCTTGGCGGAACTTGTCCTTCGAACCCTGGGCCTTCGCAAGCAGTTCGGCCCGAAGCTTGCGGTTGCCGACCTCTCCCTGTCCGTCGCGCAGGGGGAGGTGTTCGGCTTTCTGGGCCCCAATGGCGCGGGCAAGACGACCTCCCTCAAGATGCTGCTCGGACTCATCGAACCCAGCTGCGGCGAGGCCACCGTCCTGGGCGCCCCGCTCGGCAACCGCGCGGCGCGCGCGAAGCTGGGTTTCCTGCCCGAGCACTTCCGTTTCCATGATTGGCTGACGGGCCGGGAGCTGCTGCGCTTCCATGGCAAGTTGTACGGGCTCAGAGGGCCCGCGCTCGAGGCGCGCATCGAGACGCTGCTCGCGCGTGTCGACCTGCTCGATGCGGCGGGTCGCGAGGTTCGCGGCTACAGCAAGGGCATGCTCCAGCGCGTCGGGCTCGCCCAGGCTCTCCTCAATGAGCCGCGGCTCGTGTTTCTCGACGAGCCGACGTCCGGGCTCGACCCGATCGGCCGCCTGCTGGTGCGCGACGTGATCCGCGAGTTGCGCAAGGGCGGAACCACCGTCTTCCTCAACTCGCACCTCCTGGGGGAGGTCGAGGCCACTTGTGACCGGGTCGTGTTCGTCAAGGAAGGGCGCACGGTGCGCGAGCTCTCCCTGACCGGCGCCCCCCAGGCCGGCTTCGAAGTTGAAATCCGGATGAGCGGCGGAGACGGAGGCCCGGTTGGGGCGGACATCCTGGACGAGCTGGCGAACCGCGGCCGCGACCTCGCGCGCGAGGGTGCAATCGTGCGCCTGCGCGTCGACGGCGAGGAGATGCTGCCGGAGCTCACGCGCTTCTTGGTCGGGCGCGGGGTCCGGCTGTACGAACTGAAGGCGCGGCATCGCTCGCTCGAGGACCTGTTCCTCGAGATCATGGGCGACGATCAGAGGCCCGGGTGAACGGCCTGCTCACGATCGTGGGCAACACTCTCAAGGAGGCGGTGCGCAAGCGCGTGCTGCTGGCATCGCTGCTCTTCGGGGTCGCGTTCCTGCTGCTGTTCGCGGTCGGCATCTCGGCGCTCGAGCGCGATTTCACGAGAAACGGTACGTCGCTCCTCGAGCGCCGGCTGATCGTGAACGTCGTCCTCATGGCCGGACTCTACGCCGTGAACTTCCTGGTCGTCATGACGGCGACGTTCATGCCGGTGGACACGCTCTCGAGCGAAATCGCGACCGGCGTGATGCAGACCGTCGCCGCCAAGCCGATCCGGCGCGCGTCGATCGTGCTGGGCAAGTGGTGCGCGTACTGGATCGTCGTCGCCGGGTACCTTGCCCTGATGGCGGGCGGTACGTTGCTGATCGCGCGCGCAATGACGGGCGTCACGCCGCCGCATGTCGAGTACGGCCTCCCGCTCATGCTGCTCGAGGCGACCGTCATGCTCTCGCTCTCGATCGCGGGCGGCACCCGCCTTTCGACGGTCGCGAACGGCATCGCGGTGTTCGGGCTCTACGGACTGGCGTTCCTCGGCGGCTGGTTCGAGCAGATCGGCACCATGATGCAGAACGGCACCGCGCGCTACATCGGGACGATCGTGAGCCTGATCATGCCTGGCGAGGCGATGTGGCAGCGGGCCGCCTGGTTCATGCAGCCGCCCCTGATGCGCGACCTCCACATGGGCCCGTTCTCGCCGGCATCGCTCCCCAGCGTTGCCATGGTGGTCTGGGCGATGGGCTACGCCATGGCCGCTCTTGCGTTTGCGGTGTACTCGTTCCGGAAGCGCCCGCTCTAGCCGCCTCGCCGCACTGTGCGCCGGGCTTGCGGGCCCAGCCAGCGCGACCTACCATGCGCGGGTGGAATCCAGGGACCCGAAGAAGGCTTGGAACATCCGTCAGATCCGTCTGCGCGAGCGCGACCAATCGCCCGGCGAGGAGATCGCCAACAGCGTGAGCCACGCGCTGGGCGCGGTCGTGGCGGTGATCGCTGCCGTGGCGCTGGTGAACGCAGCGGTCGAGCGCGGCACCCGGAGCGAGATCATCGGCTCCGCGACCTTCGCCGTCACCATGGTGTTCGTCTACGTCACCTCGACCATTTATCATGGCCTCCCGCGCAATCGCGCCAAGAAAGTCTTCAAGGTTCTCGACCACAGCGCCATCTTCCTGCTGATCGCCGGCACTTACACGCCCTTCACCCTGGGAGTCATGCGGGGCACGCTGGGATGGATCCTGCTCGTCACCGTGTGGAGCCTGGCGGTGCTGGGCATCGTCTTCACGGCGGTGAGCCGGCTGCGCTACCCGACGATCTGCACGCTGATCTACGTCGCCATGGGCTGGCTCATGGTGATCGGGATCAAGCCCATGTGGGCCCACATGTCTCCTTCCGGCCTGGTCTGGCTGGGGGCGGGCGGCATGGCGTACACGGGCGGGATCGTGTTCTTCGCGGTTGATCGGGTGCGCTTCGGGCACCTTTTGTGGCACCTGTGCGTCATCGCGGGCACCGCCTGCCACTACATCGCCGTCTATCGCTACTCGACCTGAGCGACGGCGGCTATCCTCTGGGAGAGTCCGCGGGCAATGGTGCCCCGGGCACCACTTGAGTCGAGGAGCCTGACGATGAACCAACCCACCACGCTGCCAAAAGCCCGGCTCGAAGTCGAGGGCAAGACGATCGAGCTTCCCGTGGTGATGGGAACCGAGCGCGAAGTCGGGATCGACCTGCAGAAGCTCCGCGCCGAGACCGGCGCGATCACGCTCGATCCCGGCTTCGGCAACACGGGCTCGTGCATCAGCGCCATCACCTACATCGACGGTGAGAAGGGCATCCTCCGGTATCGCGGCTATCCGATCGAGGAGTTGGCCGCCCACTCGAGCTTCATCGAAGTCGCGCGCCTGCTGCTCGAGGGCGAGCTTCCGAGCGCGGCCGAGCTGGCGGCGTTCGACGACGAGATCCGGCACCACACGATGCTGCACGAAAACTTCCGGCGCTTCTTCGACGCGCTGCCGATGGACGCCCACCCGATGCCGACGTGTGCCGCCGCGGTGGGCGCGCTCGCAACCTTCTACCAGGGCGAGTCGACTCCGGAGCAACTGCGGATCAACGTGCTGCGCCTGCTGGCCAAGATCCCGACGATCGTCGCCTACTCGTACAAGCATTCGATCGGGCAGCCCCCCGTGTACCCGAGAAACGACCTCGACTACGCGTCGAACTTCCTGCACATGATGTTCTCGACGCCCTGCGAGCCCTACCTGGTGGACCCGGTGATGGCGCGCGCCCTCGACCGTCTGCTCATCCTGCACGCCGATCACGAGCAGAACTGCTCGACCAGCACCGTCCGCCTCGTGGGCTCCTCGAACGCCAACCTCTATGCCAGCGTCGCCGCCGGGATCAGCGCGCTGTGGGGACCGCTGCACGGCGGGGCGAACCAGGAAGTGATCGAGATGCTGACGCGCATCGACCTCGAGCACGGCAATGCCGACGAGTTCGTCGCCCGCGCCAAGGACAAGGGGGACACCGCCCGCCTGATGGGCTTCGGGCATCGCGTCTACAAGAGCTACGACCCGCGCGCAGCGCTCCTCAAGCAGACCTGCGAGGAGATGCGCTCCTCCTTTGGTGGCAAGGGCAGCCGCCTGCTCGACATCGCGTTCCGGCTCGAGGAACTCGCACTCAACGACGAGTACTTCGTAAAACGGAATCTTTACCCGAACGTCGATTTCTACTCGGGCATCATCTACACCATGATGGGCGTGCCGATGAACATGTTTACCGCCATGTTCGCGCTCGGCCGCATGCCGGGCTGGATCGCGCACTGGCTCGAGATGAAGGCTGATCCCGCGACCCGGATCGGGCGGCCGCGACAGATCTATGTCGGGGCCACCGAACGACACTACGGGACAGTGGCGAAGTAGACACCTGTCCAAGGCCTGGCTCCTTGATGAGTGTTCACCCCGTGCGCGGGCGCGATGCCGGCGCTGGGCGTGGTGGAGGCCGGGTGGCGCGGCCATGCCGCGCGTGAAGTATCAGCCAGTCGTGCGCGGACCTCATCCGGCCGGGAAACCGGGAACGCTCACCCGGCTTTCGGTTCCGAGCGTGCGGTGC
>JBKJOC010000331.1:0-8047 GCA_046595725.1 Candidatus Eiseniibacteriota bacterium | reverse complement strand
CGAGCGCGCCCTTGTTGAAAGCGCGGGAGAGCGAATGATCCACGATGATGAATGTGCCCGGCACTTCCACCTTGAACTCGACGATTGTTGAGCCGCCGGCCGGAACAAGAGTTGTCTGCACATTCTTCTGCACAATGCTGCCGCCTTCGGGATAAATGCGGTCGAAAATTTCTCCGATGACGTGGAACGAGGAGAGAAGATTCGGCCCGCCATTGCCGACGTAAAGGCGCACGGTCTCGCCGACCTTGGCAGTGATGGCTTTGTCACCCACGAGCGCGCCGACGGAGCCGTTGAAGACCACATAAGTCGGACGTTCATCGGTGGCCTTCTCCTGGTCAAACATCTGCAGTCCTTCCGCGCCGTATTTGCCCGTGGTGTAGAAGTCGCCCTGCATCACGTAGTATTCGCGATCCACGGCCGGCAATCCTTCCTTCGGCTCGACGAGAATGAGGCCATACATCCCGTTCCCAACGTGCATGGGCACCGGCGCGGTCGCGCAGTGGTAAACGTAGAGACCGGGATTCAGCGCCTTGAAAGAGAACTGCGACGAATGGCCCGGCGCGGTGAACGACGACGATGCACCACCCCCAGGCCCGGTGACGGCATGGAGGTCGATGTTGTGCGGCATCTTGCTCGACGGATGATTGGAGAGGTGGAACTCGACCTCGTCGCCCTCGCGGACGCGGATGAACTTGCCGGGCACCGAGCCGCCGAACGTCCAGAACGTGTACTCCACGCCGTCGGCCAGGCGTTTCGTCACCTCGCTCACCTCGAGCTTGACGATCACTCTGATCGCGCCCTTGCGCGTGATCGGCGGCGGCACATTCGGCGCATCGGTGAGGACGGCCTCCTCCTGGCCCGCGACGGCCATGGTACGCGCCGCCAGCACCGAGGCGGAACGGGAGGAGGACTGCGGCGAGCAACCGCCCAGCACGACGACAGCGAGCAGGGGCGCGAGCAGGGCGGCCGGCGCGAACGCGCGGACTCGGCGAAGGCGGGTGCGCGTGGTCATGGATCACTCCAGGTCGAGAGGGACGGCGGTTCAACGGGCGACTTCACGCCCCAGCTTCGGGGCTGCTCCTGCTCACGGGACATGACCGGCATCCTACCGCGACGGGGCTGGCGGCGAAGATCTTGCTCGCCGAAGTCGAGAGGCCCCGTGGTGGGGCCGCGGCATCTCCCCGAGGTTGTAGCCTGGCGTTTCAGGAACCACGATTGGCTACGTGCACTTTCCCTCCACTGCGGATAGGGCCCGGTACTCGTCACGCTACTCCGACGGCGGACGCCGCTACAGCACGGGGGAGCCCGCTCCCTGCTGGATCCAGCCGCGGATCACCGCTCGCTCGCCAGAGGTGAGCGAGCCGCCCGGCGGCATCTGAGGGGTCACCTGTCCTTCCACCCGCTTGACGAGGCAGCTGCTGTCCGGCTGGAAGGGCTTGACGCGCGACAGCGGGGCGCAGGAGTTGGACGCGACCCCCACGAGCGCATCGTAGGCCCGCTCCCGCGTTAGGTTGAGCCCGCCCGCAGGGTCGCTTCCGGCATGGCAGCCCGAGAGGGCGCAGTTGGCGGTGAAGATGACCTGCACGGAGTCGGGCACCACGGCGGGCTGCGGCTGGGGGGCGCTGGGCGCCGGCACCTTTTCGGTGCACCCCAGATGCGCAAGCAGCCCGAGCATGCTCCATGCGAGGAGGATCGCAGCGCCCAAGGGCCCCAGGGACCGCCTCGCCGGCCGCAAGCCTGCGGTGCTTGGGTGGCGCACCTCACGTCTCTGCCTTCGCATGGCCTAGAAGTAGAAGTGCCACATCGCCAGGCCCTCGTTCTCGTCGGCTGTGGTCTCGGGAACGATCCGGCGATAGGCCAGCTTGAGATCGGCGAATGGCACCACTGTTACGTCGCCCTCCACGGAGAACCGCTCGGACGCGTTCCCCGCCACGCCGCGACGGACATCGGCGAAATCGTACTTGGCGCGCACCCGCAGGGCTCGGTTGACGCGGTAGGCCGCCTCGACGTACGTCGCCGCAAGGTTGCGCTTGCTTCCAACCCCCTCATCGTCGGTCCCGAAGCCGACCTCGCCCAGGAGACTGAGATCTGGAACGCCGGGGAACCTCATCAAGGCGTAGCCGCCCCAGCGAGTGAAGCGACGACCCGACGACGACTCAAAGCTGTCGTAGATCGACGTGGACACCTGTCCCCACGGAGATGTGGCCGTCGCCTTGGCGCCTGCGGCCTCGCTGTACGCTACCGGAGCGGTCATGGTCAGGGCACCGACCCAACGCGGCTTCATGTTTGCTCCAAGGCAAGGGTTCCTTATCAGTGCGAGACTCTTACTGCCCGGGTGCTCAGCGTCTGGCCACCCGATTGCAGCCGAATCAGGTACACACCGGCCTTCGCGGACTCCCCGCGATCATTGCGGCCGTTCCAGATTGCCTCGTGAGGCCCGGCGGCAAGATCGCCCGAGGCGAGGACCGTGACGCGCCGGCCGCTGGGGTCGAACACTTCGACCCTGGCGGGGGCTGCCCGCGCCAGCGAGAACGCGATCCGGGCGCCGGTGGTGAACGGGTTGGGGCGTGCCGGAGACAGCGACAGCACGGCCGGTCCTCGGTCGCCTACTCCGACCAGCGAACTGACAGTGATAGGAAACGGGGTATTCACCGCGCTCCCGTACCAGTTCCACGAATCCCCGTTGGTGTTCCCGGTGCCGTTGACCGCTTGTGCGACCGCGTAGAAGTTGACTTGGCCCTCGGTCGCAGGGGCCTGCCAACTGAAGTGCCAGGTGCGGAAGTCATCGCTGAAATGTGTGAGTTCGCCGCTCACCAGCTGGCAGTCGGCGCCGGCAATCAGCGTTCCTACCTGGGCCATGAGATTGAATCCACCCATGGTGGAGACTGGGCCGCCCGAGACCGAGATGATGTAGCTGTTGGTGCTGCTGGGGAGAACGGCCTGCGGTCCGCTGATGGAGACGGTCACGGGACCGTTGGCGTTGGGCGTCGAGCTGTGGCACGAACAGCCGTTTGCGGATTGAGCCACCCCGGTCATTCCGGTCGACCTGGCCAGCAGGAAACCCGCCCACAGCACCGACCCTGCGACGATCGTCGCCGTCAGGAGTCGAGGTGCATACCGATGTTGATCATGTGTCATCTCCGTCATCTCCTCTCGCGGCTGGAACTCAATCCAGTCGAGTTTTGGCGTCTCGAGCGGCGCGCCGCTGGGCGGTATCTGGCGCGCCGCCGGACGTTGCTTATCCCCACACGATTACGGCTTCCCCTTACTCCGAGCGGCCACTGAATCGCCGTCGGCTTTGGCCGCCGAACTGCTGTCGACCATCGAGCGCACGAATGCGACGACCTCCCGCACCTGGGGCTCCTTGAGGATTCCTCCCCAGCCCACCATGGTCGGCGACAGGCCGAGCGCCGGCCCGCCCTTGCTGATGACCTTGAACAGGTCCTCATCGGTCCTGGACTTGAGCAGCTTCGGTTCGCGGAAGCTGCGCGGCTTCGGTTTAAGGCTCGCCCCAACCGCGCCGTCGCCGCGGCCGGTCTTGCCGTGGCACATCGCGCAGTACTGCGCATAAAGTTTGGCGCCGGCCGCGACTTTGGTGGGGGCGGGCGGGGACTTCAGAGCGGCTGCGGGGACAGCCGCGAGCACGGCCAGAAACAACAGAGTGCGAACTGCCATCTTCAAGCCCCCCCCAACTACTTTGTCAGTCGGTTGACTGACAGGAGCGACAGGACGCCGGATGACCTCGGTCTTGAACAGGACGATTACCGACTCGGCCATCGCCTTGTCTTACGAGTCGCCGACGCTGCCCAACGAGGGTTCGATCCCGGCCTCGGCCAGGCGCTCGGTATACCGGATCGAGAGATACTGCCCGCCCCGCTCGCTGTGATGGATCAACCGCTCAGAGTCGCCGATCGGACGATCGTAGAGCGCCTGTTCGAGCGCACCGAGCGCGAGATCACTGCACAAGGAACTCGACGCCCGCCAGCCGACGATCCGTCCAGAGAACACATCGATCACGAACGCGACGCAGACGAACCCGCGCCACGTCGCCACGTACGTCAGGTCGGCGACCCAGAGCTGGTTCGGGCGCGTGGCCACGAACTGCCGGGTCACGAGATCCGCCGGTCGTTGTGCCGTCCGTCGGCGACCGTCTTGTGAACGAAGCGGCGCCCGCGAAGGACGCCTGAAAGGCCCATCTGGCGCATTAGCCGCGCTACCGTGCAGCGGGCAACGTCTTCCCCTACACGCGGGGCAAGAATTGAGCCAAGAGACCGGGATGGGGCCCGCGCCTCCAGCCTAGAGGAAAGTTGCCATGGGTGAAGGAGTTGCGACGGCATGGGGCGAACGACTGCGGGGAGGGGTGTGGGAACACCTCACGGAAACCGCAGAATGTCAGTGTATCGATGACAGATTGGCGGGACATCGTCGGATCCTCAAGCGTCGGCTGACGAGCCACACTTCGCATCGTCTCAGGGATTGGGAGCAGTGTTCGGGCGGAAGGCTCATGACCTCCGAACAGGAATGCGCGCGTCCAGAGCCACGGCGCCGAGACCTGCGGCCCGGTGCGCAGCGGGTTCAAGTCCATCTCGACGATTTCCGGAATTGCCTGCGCGAGCTGGGACACCCGCAGCAGCACCTGCTCGATTGTCGCGACGTCCGAGGGCTGGGTTCCGCGCCATCCGGTCAGGCGCCGCGCTCTCCGGATTCCGGACACCACCTCGCGCGCGTCCCGGCGGTCAGGGGAGCGAGGCGAAAGGCGACGTCGTCCAGGAGCTCGACCATCACGCCGCCCAAGCCGAACGCGACCAGCGGACCGTACGTCGGGTCGCTCGCCACGCCGACCAGCGTATCGACGCCGTCCTGGATCATCGCCTGCACGAGGTAGCCCTCGAACTCATGCCGGGGAATGCTCGCGTCTAGCCCGGATTATTCATGAAGGGTGAACATGCAAAAGCCCCCTTGTAGTAGAAAGCGTGTGTTCGACGCACGTTTCGTCCACATAAGAGGGCCTTCGCGTGAGCCGGAATAGCACAACACCGAGTCTCCTGTTCCCCGAGCTTTTTGACCGCCCCGTGGTTGCCCAATTCGACCAGCACCATGGCAGTTCCGACGGCGGTGCGGTGCTCCTGAAGGCCGCCGATTGCCGGCTCGGGCTGACCGAAGCTCTGGCCTCGGCACTGACTGATCGCCGCCAGAGCGGCAAGATCGCGCATGAGCTGATCGAGCTCCTCGGGCAGCGCATCTTCGCCATCGCCTGCGGATATCCCGACGCCAACGACGCCGCGCGCCTGGGCGAGGATCCGATCCACAAGTTGCTCGTCGGGCGCGATCCGATCGCAGGCTCCGCGCTGGCCTCCCAGCCCACGCTCTCGCGCTTCGAGAACGGGCTCGACCGCAAGGCGCTCTACCGGATGGGCGAGGCTCTGGCCGAGCGCGTGATCGATCAGCAGAGGAAGCGGCTGCACGGCCGGGCGCGGCAGATCACGATCGATCTCGACGTCACCGACGATCCCACGCACGGCGTCCAGCAACTCGCCTATGCGCATGCCGTGCCGCTGCACGACCTCGATCAGGGCCTGCTCGCGCGCGATCCCCGCGTCACCGGTCTCGCGGAACCCTGCGCTGATGACCACGATCGCGCGCACGCCCCGGACGCCGCAGCCTCGGCGGTCGCGACGACCTGCGCGGCGGAAACGACGAGGATGGCGAGTTCCGGCGCCTCGGGCAGCGCACCGACGTCGGGATAGGCGCGAACCGAGTGGACGAACGTCGCCTTCGGATTCACCGGGTAGACCGGGCCCGCGAATCCCTGGGCGAGCAGGTTGGCGAAGATCACGCCGCCGAGGCTTCCCGGCTGGCGCGACGCGCCGATCACTGCGACCGAGCGTGGCCGGAAGACGGCGTCGGGGTTCGAAGTGCGGTCGCTCATGGAATGCCGGGCCCGAGCAGATGGTCGACGACGTCGCGCGCTGTGTAGCTCTCCCGGCCCTTCAGGAATGCGCCGAGCCGCGCAAGATCATCCCCGCTCGTCAGCAGGGGGGGCTCGAGCGCGTCGGCGCCGCGGAGCTGGCCGAGGCCGATGTTCGCCAACAGCGCATTGCAGAGGCAGCGCCGGCCCGCACTCTCCGCCGGGTCCCCGCCCTTGGCCACGAAGGCTTCGACGGGCTCACTGGCGCAGCGGAACACGATCCGGCCGTCCGCCTGGCGGTGCGCGGTGCGCAAGTACCCCAGGTCGCAGAGGCGCTCCCGCGAGCCGCTCCCGTCGCCGCTCCATTCCACGACCTTGAACGGAAACCCCGTGGGCGAGGCCCGCGAATCCGTGCGCACGTTCGCCTCACCTTGCCGGGCGGAATCGAGGACCGAGGCTTTGAGCGCGGGAGCGAGGCCGGACTCGTCACAATAGGCAAACAGGGTCCCGACCTGGATTCCGGCGGCGCCCGCCGCGCGCGCGCGTTGCAGACCTCCGGGACTTCCAACGCCCCCTGCCAGCCAGAAAGGCAGTCCGAGCTCGCGGATCTTCTCGAGGTCGACCTCGTCACGCGGCCCATACAGAGGCTCGTTGCGCTCGTTGAAGCGGGCTTCGCCCCGTGGCGGAGCGTTGTGCCCGCCCGCCGTCGGGCCCTCGATCACGAAGCCGTCCACCGCGCCATTGGCCTTGCGAGCCAGCATGGTCGCCAGCAGGTGACTGGCCACGATCGGCAGGAAGCGGGGCCGGCCGAGGGGCGGGGGCGTGCCTTCCCAGTGCGCGGCCGGATCGAACCGCAGCTTCTCGGGAGCCTCGTTCTCCCCTCCCGCGAGGTCGAACGTCAGCGTGGCGGAGCGGTGCTCGTGGAGCGCATCGAGCGCGCCCGGGATCTCGCGCGGAATCCCGGCTCCCATGAGGACGAAGTCGACGCCCGCGAGCATTGCGCCGTAGAGTGTCGCCAGGTTCGGCAACTGAATCTTGGTGAGCAGGTTGAGGCCCACCGCTCCCTCGTGCCCTTCGCGCGCGAGCACGACCTCGACGAACGCTGCCAGCATGGTCAGCTGCTCCCGGCCGCGGCCGACCCGCGCGCGGTACATCGGCAGCAACCGGTATGCCTGGCCGGGGGGCCTTCCCTCCGGCAGGAAGTAACGGCGCATGGCAGCGTCGGCTGCGGCCGGAAACGGGAACCTCTTCGCCGCCCGGCGAATGTGGCCGCCCGGGTCTCCATCCTGCAGGCGGCGCACCATCACCGAGTCGATTGCGGTGCCCGAAACGACGCCGAGCTGTCCGCACTGCGACACCGCGCGCGCCAACCGCCAGTCCGAAACCCCTATGCCCATTCCGCCCTGGATGATCTCGGGCAAGCGACCGGAATCCATTGTCATGGGGAATCCCCCTTCCCGGCGGGCGGCGGGGCGGCGCACCCCGCGAGCCGCCAGACCGTCACGACCACCTGATCCGCAACGCGTTCCGGGTAAGGGCTCTCCGCTGCCCGATCGACATGGACGGTGCGCGCCAATCCGCCCGTGATGAACGCCGCCAGCCGCGCGCGCGGACCGGGCACGTGTTCGAGCGCCACCGCCAGGTGACAGCCGAAGTCGATGAGGCAGGCGGTCACGACCCGTCGGGCCAGGTCGTCCGCACGAACGAGCCGGCGAGGAGCAGCACGAGGGCGAAACCGGGGAGACGGGTTCGGGCATTCACGACGGGATCTCCGTGCTCGGGTCGAGAGCGAGCGTTCACTCGCCGGCAGCCCGCGTGATGGCGCAGGAACGACGCGGACGACACACGAGAAAGCTAGGGCCTGCGCAGCCACGTGCTATATGACGCGCGTCATGGAAGACCAGAAAAAACTCAGGAGGACACTTGGCGGGTCATTCAAGTCGTAGTCGGTGAGGGGATTGCGAGCCCGGCTGTAGTGAGTGTTCACCCCGTGCGCGGGCGCGATGCCGGCGCTGGGCGTGATGGAGGCCGGGTGGCGCGGCCATGCCGCGCGTGAAGTATCAGCCAGTCGTGCGCGGACCTCATCCGGCCGGGAAACCGGGAACGCTCACCCGGCTTTCGGTTCCGAGCGTGCGGTGC
>JBKJOC010000072.1:0-5036 GCA_046595725.1 Candidatus Eiseniibacteriota bacterium | reverse complement strand
AGCTCGAGCGACACCGGGAAGCTCTGGAGGATGATGTCCCTCACCTGTTGCGTCGGATACTTGTACGAAGGCCCGAAGTCGAGACGCGCGGCGTTGCCGAGAAAGCGCACGTACTGTTCGCCGAGCGGACGGTCGAGGCCGTAGGCCCGCTCGAGCTGCGCTCTGGCTGCCGCGGGGATCTCGCGCTCGGACTGAAACGGACCGCCGGGCGCGGCGCGCATGAGGAAGAAGGTCAACGTCGCGATCACCCACAGCGTGGGGATCATGAGCAGCAGACGCCGCAGCACGAACGCGGTCAGGGACGGACCTCCCGGGCGGCGACCGGCACTCCCTCGCCGTGATCGATCCAGACGTGGGTCAGCGGGTGGACGTCGAGCAGGGTGGTGTAGATGCCGCGCACGTAGGGCTTCAGCAACGAAGACTGCGTGTAGTGGTAGATCGGGATCACCGGCCCGTCCTCGAGCAGGATCTTCTCGGCATCGGCGAGCATCCGCAGGCGCTGCGCCGGGTCCGTCTCGAGCGTGGCGCCCCTGACCAGGCGGTCGAAGCGCGCGTCCGACCAGCCGGTGCGGTTGTTGCCGCTCCCGCTCTGCCAGAGGTCGAGAAAGGTGTTGGGATCCATGTAGTCGCCGATCCACGACCGCCGCGCGACGTCATAGCGCTTCTCGGTGGTGGCCGACAGGTAGCTCGCCCACTCCTGGTTCGAGAGCGTGACCGGGATGTTCAGTTCACGCTTCCACATCGACTGCACCGCCTCGGCGATGCGCCGGTGATCCTCGCTCGTGTTGAAGAGGATCTCGAATTTCGGGAAGCCCTTGCCCCCCGGATAACCCGCCTTCGCCAGGCACTCGCGCGCCTTGACGGGATCGTAGGTCAGACCGGGCGGGGTGGGGTAGCCCGGGTACCCGGTCGGCGTCATGTTGCCCCACGCGGGCACCGTGCCCTTGAGGACATAGCGGGCGATGGCGTCGCGATCGGTCGCGTAGTTGAGCGCGCGCCGAACCCAGACGTTGTCGAACGGCTTCTTGGTCACGACGATCGAGTAGAAATAGATGCCGTGGTAGGGGCCGCCTGTGAAGTCCTTGAAGTGCTGGACGAACGGGATGACCTGCTTGGGAACGTACCCGCTCGGGTTCCAGTCGATCACCCCGGCCTTGTAGAGATTGGTCGAGGTCGAGTTCTCCTCGATCGGCAGGACCACCAGCTTGGTCAGGCGGACGTTTGCGCGATCCCAGTAGCGCTCGTTCGGCACCAGGACGAAGCGGTCCTTCTGACGCCACTCGACGATCCGAAACGGACCGTTGCCCATGACGTTCAGCGCGCCTTCCCATTGCGTGCCCAGCTTCTCGATGATATGGCGCGGGGTGGGCAGCGTCGTGTAGTAGCAGGCCAGCTCGAGGAAGTACGCCGTCGGGTTCCCGAGCGTGACGACGAACGTCGAGTCGTCGGGCGCCGCAAGGCCGACCTGGGTCGAGTCCGTCAGCTCGCCCTTGTTGAACGCTTCGCCGTTCCTGACCGGGTAGAGGAAGCTGGCGTAGCGGCTGCCGGTCGCGGGCGAGAGCACGCGGCGCCACGACCACACGAAGTCCTGCGCGGTCAGCGGGTGGCCGTCGGCCCAGGTGAGGCCCGGCCGGAGGTGGAAGGTGTAGGTCTTCTTGTCGTCGGAGAGATCCCAGCGGTAGGCCACGCCGGGAATCGGGGCGAGCGTCCTGGGGTCGGCGTTGCACAGCCCCTCGAACACGAGGCGGGCGACGCGGCCATCGGGCTGACCGGACATCACGGCCGGATCGAGGTGCTCGGGCTCGGCGCCGTTGTTGAACGTGAAGACCTGGCCCCGGGGCGGGGAAATGTCGCCGAAGTAGGCCCCGCGCTCGGCCGCGCCGGGCTCGTTGGCCCGCCGTCCCACGCAGGCGACGACCAGCAGGCAGAGCTCGAGCATGGTGAGAGCCGCGATGAGCAGCCACCGGCGCTGCGCGCGATTTTTGTCGGGCGCGTTCACGTTGCGCAGTATAGCATCCCGACGTCATGTCGAGTTCCTTCGGGCGTTTGTTCACGGTCACCACCTGGGGCGAGTCGCACGGTCCGGCGGTCGGCGTCGTCGTCGACGGCGTTCCCCCGGGGCTGCTGCTCGAGTTGTCGCTCATTCAGAAGGACCTCGACCGCCGCCGCCCCGGGCAGTCCTCGATCACCACCCAGCGGAGCGAGGCCGACACTGCCATCCTGCTCTCGGGCGTCTTCGAGGGCCGGACCACCGGCACGCCGATCGCGATCCTGGCATGGAACCAGGACGCCAAGAGCAAGGACTACGACGCGCTCAAGGACGTCTTCCGCCCGGGCCACGCCGACTTCACCTATGCCGCCAAGTACGGGATTCGCGATCACCGGGGATCGGGCCGCGCCTCGGGCCGCGAGACCCTCGGCCGCGTGGCCGCCGGCGCGATCGCCAAGGCGCTGCTGGCCACCCGCGGCGTCTCGATCGTCGGCGGCACCGTGGCGGTGGCCGACGTCGAGGCGACGCGACGCGACTGGGAGATCGCCGAATCGAATGCCATCCGCTGCCCGGACGCCGAGGCCGCGACACGCATGATCGAGCGCATCGAGACCGCGCGCGCCGAGCACGACTCGGTCGGCGGCGTGGTCGAGGTGGTGGCACGCGGCTGCCCGCCGGGCTGGGGGGATCCCACGATGGAGAAGCTCGACGGCGAGATCGCGCGCGCGCTGATGTCGATCCCCGCGCTCAAGGGCGTGGAAATCGGCGACGGCTTCGCGGCCACCAGGCTCAGGGGCTCGCAGTCGAACGATGCGATGGCCTCGGGCGGCGGGTTCCGCACCAACCGCGCGGGCGGAATCCTGGGCGGCATCTCGACCGGGGCCGACATCGTCGCGCGGGTCGCGGTCAAGCCGGCGTCCTCGATCGGCAAGCCGCAGGAGACCGTCAATGCCGCCGGCGAGGCCGTGATCATCACGGTCGAGGGCCGCCACGATCCCTGCATCTGCCCGCGCGTCGTGCCAGTCGCCGAGGCGATGCTCGCGATCGCGCTCGCCGACGCCTTCCTCCGCCAGTGCGCGCTCGAGGGCTCGCGCGTCCTTCCCGGATCCGGGGCGCCGGCCTGATGGTCGTCGTCATGGCCCCGGGCGCCGACGAAGCCCAGATCGAGGAAGTCGCCTCCCGCCTGCGTCTGATGGGCCTGTCCGTCCACCGCTCGGACGGCAAGGACCGGATCATCCTGGGCGCGGTCGGGGACCTGGGCGCGCTCGACGTCGAAGACGTGCGGCACCTGCCCGGCGTCCAGGACATCATCCGCATCTCGGTGCCTTACAAGCTGGTCTCGCGCACGTTCCAGGCCGAGACGACGATTGTCACGGTCGGCCGGGCGACCATCGGCGGCAACCAGGTCGCGATCATGGCCGGCCCCTGCGCGGTCGAGAGCGAGGAACAGGTCGACACCGTGGCGCAGGCCGTCGCGCGCTCGGGCGCCGCCATCCTGCGCGGCGGTGCCTACAAACCGCGCACCTCGCCATACACCTTCCAGGGACTGGGCGAGGAGGGACTCAAGATCCTGCGCCGCTGCGCCGACCGCTACGACCTGGCCGTCATCTCCGAAGTGCTCGACACCCAGCACGTTCCCATCCTCGAGAAATGGGTCGATGTGCTCCAGGTGGGCGCGCGCAACATGCAGAACTTCGCGTTGCTCAGGGAGTGCGGACGCGCCCGCAAGCCGGTCATGCTCAAGCGCGGCTTCTCGGCCACGATCGAGGAGTGGCTCATGTCCGCCGAGTACATCCTCGCCGGCGGCAACCGGCAGGTCATGCTGTGCGAGCGCGGCATCCGCACCTTCGAGACCATGATGCGCAACACGCTCGACCTCTCGTGCGTGCCGATGATCCAGCAGCTCTCCCACCTGCCGGTCGTGGTCGATCCCTCGCACGCGGTCGGAATCCGCGACAAGGTTCCGCCCATGGCCTGTGCCGCCGTCGCCGCGGGCGCGGATGGGCTGCTGATCGAGGTGCACCCGCACCCCGAGACCGCGTTGAGCGACGGCGCGCAATCGCTCTATGTCCCGCAATACGAGGCGCTGGTCGTCCGGTTGAGGGGCGTGGCGCACGCGGTGGACCGGACGCTCTGACCCGCTGCGAACCCGCCCCGGGGCGGGTGACCTGTCCGGCATCTACCCGCCCCGGGGCGGATGACTTGCCCGGCTCCCACCCGCCCCGGGGCGGATGACTTGCCCGCCTCCCCGAGTTGAAGCCGCGTCCGCTCCCGTCCGCCCTCCGGACTGCAAAACTGATCCAATGCTTGGAGAGGAGGGCCTTCCCATGCCCGGACATTTCAGGATCCTCGCGCTCCCGCGCGAAACGTTTACGCCGCTGTTCAAACTCGATGACGCGACTCTCAGAGCCCGCGGGGTCGAGCGCCAGACGGTGGATGCGGACGGCGGCATCCCATGCCGGGTGAGCCTGGTTGAGGCCGCGCCCGGCGAAGCCGTGTACCTGCTGCCTCATGTCCATCACGACGTCGACTCGCCCTATCGCGCAACCGGCCCGATCTACGTGCGCGAGCTCGCCGAGACCGCGCACCCCGCAATCGATGAAATTCCCGCGATGCTCGAACGCCGCCTGCTCTCGGTGCGCGGCTACGACGCCCAGGCGATGATGATCACCGCCGAAGTGGTCGAGGGTGCCGGGCTGCGCGAAACGATCGCCGCGCTCTTCGGAGATCCCCGGATCGTGACTCTGCACGTCCACAACGCGCGACCCGGCTGCTTCAACTGCCGCATCGAGCGCGCCCCATGACCCGGTCCGATCCCGTCCGCCGCGAGTCCCCGGGGCGTGGTACAACCATTCCCGTGGGCCTCGACCTCGAACTCTGCTACCGCGCGCTCGGCATGCGCGACCGCCGCTTCGACGGGCGGTTCTTTATCGCCGTCCGCACGACCGGCATCTATTGTCGCCCCATCTGCCCGGCCCGGACTCCGCGCCCCGAGAACGTGACCTTCTTCCCGACGCCCGCCGCGGCCGAGGAGGCCGGATATCGG
>JBKJOC010000330.1:0-2733 GCA_046595725.1 Candidatus Eiseniibacteriota bacterium | reverse complement strand
CCCGCCAGGTCGGCGATGGTGCCGTCCATCGAGAACACTCCGTCGGTCGCGATCAGGATGCGTTGGGCGCCCTTCTCCTTCGCCTCCTTGAGGCAACGCTCGAGGTCCGCGAGGTCGTTGTTCCGGTAACGCCAGCGCTGCGCCTTGCACAGGCGGATGCCGTCGATGATCGAGGCGTGGTTGAGCTCGTCGGAGATGATCGCGTCGGCGTCGCCGAGCAGCGGCTCGAACACCCCACCGTTGGCGTCGAAGCAGGCGGCGTAGAGGATCGCGTCCTCGACCCCGAGGAAGCGCGCGATCGTTCCCTCGAGTTCCTTGTGCAGGTCCTGCGTGCCGCAGATGAAACGCACCGAGCTCATGCCGTAGCCATGGCTGTCGAGCGCCCGGTGCGCGGCGGCGATCACGCGCGGGTGGCTGGAGAGCCCGAGGTAATTGTTGGCGCAGAAATTGAGGACGCGCCGACCATCTTCGAGCGTGATCTCGGCGCCCTGCGGACCTGCGATCACGCGCTCGTCCTTGGCGAGTCCGGCTTCGCGGATCTCGGCCAGCGTGCGCGCAAGCTGCTCGAACGTGGCGTCGCTCATCGCGTCGCCTCCGCGCCCTCGAGCGCGCCGATGGGCGCATCCTCACCCCAGGGCACGAGCACGATCTTGCCGGCGTCCCCGCCCTTGAGCCGTTCCATCGCCAGCGCGAAGTCGTCGATGCCCATGACGTGCGTGATGGCGGGCCGGATATCGAGACGGCCGCTGGTCAGGAGTTCGTGCATCTGGCGCCAGGTCTGGAACATCAGGCGTCCGTTGATGCCCTGGATCGTGACGCCCTTGAAGATGACGAGCCCCGTGACGTCGAGCTCGAACGGCGCGCTCGGCAAGCCGAGCAGGCTCATGCGGCCGGCATTGCGGATCGCGGACAGGCCCTGCCGGATCGCGGCCGGGTGGCCGGACATCTCGAGCACGACGTCGGCGCCCCGCCCCTCGGTCGCCTCGCGCGTGCGCGCGGCGACGTCTTCCCTCAAGGCGTCGATCACCACGTCGGCGCCGATCTTCCGCGCCAGCTCGAGGCGATACGGGTTGACGTCGCTCGCCAGGATCGGCCCGGCGCCGCAGGCGCGCGCGACCGCGATCGAGAACAGGCCGATCGGCCCGCAGCCGGTGACCAGGGCGGAGCAGCCCGCAATCTCCCCCGCCAGCACGGTGTGGACCGCGTTGCCGAGCGGCTCGAGCGCGGCCGCGAGTTCGAGCGGCATGCCGGCCGGGATGGCCCAGCAGTTGCGCGCGGGAACGGCGACGAACTCGGCAAATGCGCCGCTGCGGTCGACGCCGAGGATCTGGACGCGCTCGCAGACGTGCATCAGCCCGCGCCGACAGAGGTGGCAGAGACCGCATGCGACGTGGGTCTCGACCGCGACGATGTCCCCCAGCGCGACGCCCTCGGCGCGCGCGCCGAGCGCCACGACTTCGCCCACGAATTCGTGGCCGAAGACCAGGGGCGGATGGATGCGCCCCTGCGACCAGCGGTCCCAGCCGTAGATGTGGAGGTCGGTGCCGCAGACCGCGACCCGGCGAACCTTGAGCACGACTTCGTCCGGCAGCGGTGTGGGATCGGGGACGGTGAGGATCTCGGCGCCGGGAGCGGGCCGACTCTTGACCAGGGCTTTCATCGTGTCTCCACGAGGGTCTTCTCCACGAGCACCGGGACCAGCGCCTGCCCGGTGTGGCTCGCGCGCACGCGCGCCACCTGTTCGGGCGTGCCGGACGCTACCACGGTTCCCCCGGCGTCGCCACCCTCTGGACCCAGGTCAACGAGCCAGTCGGCGGTCTTCATGACGTCGAGGTTGTGTTCGATCACGATCACAGTGTTCCCCTTCTCGACCAGTCGCTGCAGCACCTCGATCAGCATGCGGACATCCTCGAAGTGAAGGCCGGTGGTCGGCTCGTCGAGCAGGTACATGGTGCGGCCCGTCGCGACGCGCGACAGCTCGCTCGCCAGCTTGACGCGTTGCGCCTCGCCGCCCGAGAGCGTGGTCGCGGACTGCCCGAGGTGGATGTAGCCGAGCCCCACGTCGCGCAGGGTCTCGAGCTTGCGGCGCACCGTCGGGATGGCGTGCAGGAAGTCGAGCGCCTCCTCCACCGTCATGTCGAGCACGTCGGCGATCGAGCGGCCCTTGTAGTGCACCTCGAGCGTCTCGCGGTTGTAGCGGCGGCCGCGGCAAACCTCGCAGCGCACGAACACGTCGGCCAGGAAGTGCATCTCGATCTTGCGCAGGCCGTCGCCCTCGCAGGCCTCGCAGCGCCCGCCCTTGACGTTGAACGAGAACCGTCCCGGTCCGTAGCCGCGCACCTTCGACTCCGGCAACTGGGCGAAGAGGTCCCGGATGAACCCGAACATGCCGGTGTAGGTGGCCGCGTTCGAGCGCGGCGTACGCCCGATCGGCGATTGGTCGATCGCGATCACCTTGTCGAGGTGCTCGATGCCGCGGATCGCCTCGTGCGCTCCGGGACGCGCCACCGTCTTCATCAGCGCGCGGCCGAGGGCATGGTGAAGGATCTCGTTCACGAGCGTGCTCTTGCCCGACCCCGAGACGCCGGTGACGCAGGTCAGCGTGCCCAGCGGAAAGCGCACCGTGACGTCCTTGAGGTTGTTCTCGCGCGCCCCGGCCACCTCGAGGTACGTACCGTGGCCCTTGCGGCGCGAGGCCGGAACCGCGATCGAGCGCGCACCCGAGAGATACTG
>JBKJOC010000229.1:0-2749 GCA_046595725.1 Candidatus Eiseniibacteriota bacterium | reverse complement strand
TACCGCGCCTATCTCGACCTGCTCGCCTCCGAGGGCGTGGTCGACTTCGCGGGGCTCCTGACCCAGTCGCTGCGGCTCCTGCGCGAGCAGCCGGCGCTGGCGTCGGAACTGCGCCGGCGCTACCCGTGGATCCTGGTCGACGAGTTCCAGGACACGAACTTCGTCCAGTTCGAGATCGTGCGCGCGCTCGCCGGGCCGAGCCCGAACCTCACCGTCGTGGGCGACGACGACCAGAGCATCTACAAGTTCCGCGGCGCCTCGATCTCGAACATCCTCGAGTTCCAGGCCGGCTATCCCGGCTGCACGACACGCGTGCTGACCGAGAACTACCGCTCGACCCAGGCGATCCTCGATTCCGCCTATCGCCTGATCCGGCACAACGATCCCGAGCGGCTCGAGGTCCGGGCCAGGGTCGACAAGCGCCTGCTCGCGCGCGGCCCCATGCCGGTCGGCCCACCCGTCGAGGCGCGGGGCTTCGACTCGCCCTCGACCGAGGCCGATTTCGTGGCCGAGCGCATCGAGTCGGCAGTGGCCAGGGGCGAGCGCAAGTACGGCGACTTCGCGGTGCTCGTGCGCCGCCATGCCGCAAGCGATCCCATCCTGCGCGCGCTCAACCTGCGCGGGATCCCCTGCCGGGCTTCGGGCGGAGGCGGCCTCTACGACCGTCCCGAGGTCGTCGCCTGCCTCGACGCCCTGTCCGCGATGGCCGACCCGACCGACGACCGCGCGCTGTTCTTCCTCGCGGCCTCGGAGATCTACGCCGTGCCCGCGCTCGCCATCGCCGATCTGAGGCGCGGCGCCGAGCGCCGCAATCGCGGGCTCCTGGCGTCGATTGCGGACGCGCTCGCGCTCGAGGCCGTGAGCGACCCGGCGGCGCGCGCGCCGCTCACGCGCCTGCTCGATGATCTCGCCGAGATGCGGCCGTTCGCGCTCCGCCACCCGACGGGCGAGACGCTTTACCGCTACCTCGCGCACAGCGGCTACCTCGAGCGGCTGACGACCGAGGGCGCCCAGGGCGATCCCGAAGCCGACGAGAAGGTGCAGAACCTGGCGCGTCTGTTCAACCTGACGCGCGCGTTCGGCAAGCTCTCCGTGCGCGACCGCCCGATCGAGTTCGTGCGCCACCTCGCGGTGCTCCGCCAGGCCGGCGAGGATCCGCGCGCCGCCGAGCCCGAGAGCGACGAGGACTCGGTCCAACTCGTCACGGTGCACCGCGCGAAGGGGCTCGAGTTCCCCGTCGTCTTCCTGGTCGGCCTCGAGGCGAACCACTTCCCGGGCATCGACCGGCGCGATCCCCTGCCCTTCCCCGACGCCCTGCTGCGGCAGCCGGTGCCGAGCGGCGACTTCCACCGCGCGGAGGAGCGTCGGCTGTTCTATGTCGGCATGACGCGCGCGCGCGAGGAGTTGTGCCTGAGCTGGGCGGGCGATCACGGCGGCGCGCGCAAGTGGAAGCCCTCCCTGTTCGTGCTCGAGGCGCTCGATCGCTCGCACGTCGAGGCTCCGCTCGGGCGCGCGCGCGTCGCCGACCAGATCCATCGCCACATGAAGGCGCCCGACGCCGCGCCGCTGCCGCTCCTGCCGATCCCGGACGACGAGGTGCTCGAACTCTCGAACCGGCAGGTCGAGGACTGGCTCCGCTGCCCGCAGCGCTACAAGTACGCCCACGTCCTCAAGGTGCCGCTCCTGCCGCACCACTCGGTCGGCTACGGGCTCGCGCTCCACAACGCGATCCGCGACTACTATGTGCACGCGCGCGAGGGCTGGCCGGTCGATGCCGACCGCATGGTCCGCGTGTTCGAGGAGTCGTGGACCGGCGAGGGCTTCATCACGCGCGAGCACGAGCTTCAGCGCATGGAACAGGGACGCGCCGCGATCCGCGCGTGGTACGAGCGCGAGCAGGCTCATCCCTCCTCGCCGGCGGTGATCGAGGGCGCCTTCCACTTCAAGGAGGGCGCGAACCTGATGCGCGGGCGCTTCGACCGCGTCGACATCCGTCCGGGCGTGGGCCCGGTGATCGTCGACTTCAAGTCGAGCGGCATCGACGAAGCGGACAAGGCCGACCAGCGCGCGAAGGAAAGCCTCCAGCTCAAGATCTACGCGCTGGCCTGGCAGGAGACCAACGACGCGCGGACGCGCCCGGCCGCGGTCGAGCTGCACTTCATCGAGTCGGGCCTGGTCGGCCGCGCCGAGGTGACCGACAAGACGATCGCCCAGGCCAAAGAGAGCATCGAATCGGCCGCCCGCGGCATTCGCGACCGCAACTTCGCCGCGAAGCCCGACTGGAACGACTGCCGCTTCTGTGCCTACAACACGATCTGCCCTTCGCGCGCCCACGGCAGCCTCGGATGAGCGGCCTCGTTCCCACGCACTGGCTCCAGGACGCGATCGACGTCGCCAAGGGCGCCGGCAAGATCCTTCGCGCCGGCTACGGCCGGCCGGGCGCGATCGACTACAAGGGCGGCATTGACCTCGTCACCGAGTTCGATCGCCAGAGCGAGGCCTTCGTGCGCGCCGAGCTTGCGCGCCGATTTCCGGGGCACGCCTGGCTGGGCGAGGAATCGGGCGCGTCGTTTGAGGCCGCGCCGATGCCCGAGTTCCGCTGGGTGGTCGACCCGCTCGACGGCACCACCAACTTCGCGCACGCCTACCCCTTCTTTGCGGTCTCGATCGCACTCGAGGTCCGGGGAGAACGAGCGCTCGGCGTGGTCTATGACCCCCTGCGTGACGAGTGCTTCAGCGCCCTGCGCGG
>JBKJOC010000195.1:0-2607 GCA_046595725.1 Candidatus Eiseniibacteriota bacterium | reverse complement strand
AACTGATTCCTCTCTCCGTTTGACTTCGCTCGAAACCACGCTCAGGGGCCTGCGCGACCAGGGTCGCGCGGGCCTCGTTCCGTTCGTGACCGCCGGCTACCCCGACCTGACCACGAGTGCACGCCTGCTTGAGGCTCTGGCCGGATCGGGTGCGGTCGCAATCGAGCTCGGCGTCCCGTTCTCCGACCCCCTGGCGGATGGCCCCGCGCTCCAGCAGGCCGCGCAGGTGGCGCTCGACCAGGGCGTCCACCTGGGCGACGTCCTCTCGCTCGCGCAGGAGTTCCGGGACTCGTTCCCCACTCCGCTCGTCGTCATGACCTACGCCAACCCCGTGCTCGCCTACGGCGCCATCCGCTTCGCCACGGACGCTCAGGCGGCCGGGATCGACGGGGTGATCGTCTCCGACCTGCCGCCCGAAGAGCGTCCCGACCTCTGGGACGCGCTGGCTTCATCCGGTCTCGATGCCATTCCGCTCGTCGCGCCCACGACATCGCTCGAGCGACTGCCGAGACTGCTCGCGCGCGCCTCGGGTTTCATCTATTGCCTCTCGCGCACGGGCGTCACCGGCGACGGGCGCGCGTTCGCGAGCGAGCTCGACGCGCTCATGGAATCCGTGCGGCACGGCTGCGACCTGCCGGTCGGCATCGGGTTCGGCGTGACGGACGCTGCCCGCGCCCGCTTCGTCGCCGCCCGTGCGGAGGCCGTGATCGTGGGGGCGGCGTTTGCGCGCGTGATCGAGGAGACTCGGGCGCAGGGCGGGGCAGCGGTCGTCGCCGCGGTGTCCGCATTCGCCGCCACGCTCGTCGCGGCGGTCTCGACCGTCCAAAAGCCCACCCGCTAGGAGGCGAGCCGGATCGACAGCCGCAACTGCCGCGGCGGCGTGGCGAGTCGGGGATCGCCCACCGGCACCCACTCCCTCACGCCATCGCCGTCGACATCGTCGAAGTAGGCACCGCCGCCCTGGCCCGTCGCCGTGCGATACGCCCCGTAGTCGTCGTACACCGTGTTGATCACGGGATTGGGATATCCGTAGAGCGTCGCCACCCGATCGCCCCGAAAGTCGAACAGGTTCCGCGCCTCGAGCGCGATCGTCACGCGCCCGCGCAGGCGGGGCGGCGAATACCCCACGCTCAAGTCGGTGTTCTCGCTCCATCCAAGGCGCCGGGTGTTGAGTCGCGACCGGTCAAGATCCACCTGGCGCGTCGGCCGTGGCGTCCACGGCAGGCCCGAGCCCACGACCGTCATCAAACCCACGCGCCACCCGCGCTCGGTGCGCCAGGTGAACTCGAGCCCGATTCCATGCCTGCGATCCCAGTCGAGTGGTGCGGCAGAGAGCAGAGGGGGCTGCTCCCCGAGCGCGGTGCCGAAGCGCACTCCCTCCTCGAGCGAGGACGGGCCGCGCGCGTTGGCGAACGTGTAATGAAGGCCGGCGCGCGTGCGCTCGCTGGGGCGCGCGGCCAGGCTCAACTCGAAGCCCGAGGCATTGCCCTGGCCGGCGTTCACGTAGGTCGGTCGCGGGACGAATCCCGGCGTCTCCTCCCACCGTGTCCCCACCAGCCCATAGAGGTCCCTGTAGAAAACCCCCGCCTGCAGCGAGAGCCGCTCGCCGAACGCGTGCTTGAGCGCCACCTGCCAGGAGATGAGGGTCGCAGGCTCGAGCGCGGGGTCGCCGACCGGCTGGCGGTTCGTGACCCTTTGGCGGTTGTCATAAAGGTAGTCGCGCGCGGGGTCCTGGTCGACGCGCGTGTAGGCGAAGGAAAGCGCATCACGAATGCTCACCGGAAACGCGATGCCGAGCCGCGGCAGGAACGAGACGCGCGTCCGCACGGCGCCCGGCCCGCCAAGCGACTGCGCGCGCGCATCGGGCCCGGCGCTATAGACCTGCACGCGCGCACCCAGATTCGCGATCAGGCCCTCGAACACGAGACGCGACTGGAGCCACGCCACCGCGCCCGGCGCGCTCGCCTCGTACGCGCGGAGCGAATCGAGCCCACGCCCGAACGCGGCGCCATCGAGCTCGACGAGCCGAACGACGTCGTAATGGCCGCCCACTCCGGCGCGGAGGAACCCGCCGTGGCGGGCGGCGCGCTCGAGCTCGACGCGCGCCATGAAGCGGTCGGCGCGACTCTGGCGGAAGATGGGCTCGTCGCCCCGGTAGACGTGGAAGGGGTCGCTCTCGGGCATGCCCGGCACGCCGAACACCGGCAGCGTCCGCGCGTTGATTCCGCCGGCGTCCTCGCGCAGGCCGACCGACGTCAATCGATCGGCGCGTACGAGGCCCGCCGAGGCCCGCGCGTTCATGGCGCCCCGGCGCGCGCTCCACGCCGCAATCAATGCCAGCCGCCGGTCGTCGGACATCGCCGCGTGGTCGGGACCGCGCCAGCGCTCGTACCCCGCGGCGGAGTCGGGCCGGTAGCCGGGGCCGTAGAGGCAGCTGTCGTCGCCGCAGAGCGTGGTCCAGCCGTCGAGCGCGAACATCGGGTGGTAGGGCTGCTCGAGGGTGCGCGCGGCGAACGCGTCGAGGCGCAGGCCGTTGTCGCCCGCCACGGGCGCGAGCCGCAAGTGGGCGCGCAGGCGATTGTCAGAGCGCCAGCCGAACGATCCGAT
>JBKJOC010000189.1:0-30295 GCA_046595725.1 Candidatus Eiseniibacteriota bacterium | reverse complement strand
CAGCACCAGGACAATCCCGTCGACTGGTGGGAATGGTCACCTGAAGCGTTCGCCGAGGCCAAGCGTCGCGACGTACCGATTTTGCTGTCCATCGGCTACGCCGCCTGCCACTGGTGCCATGACGGTTTGGTCGCGCTGAGGAGCTCGCGATTTTTGGTGAAACCGCAGGTCAAGGGCACTATTTTGAATTTCGTCGGTTCGTCTGGTTTCGCCGTTTGACGCCGTTTCCGGGCCAGTTTGTATCACTTTCGTGTATCACTCTGGCCCCGCAGCTGGTGGCCAGTGGCAGTCATTGGATGATCCGCGATGTGAGGACTTCGTGCACCCGCGGAGCGAAGAATCTGCGCTTGTACGCGTCCGCGTCTACGACGTTCAGAACACCCAGGTCGATCAGTTGTGCGATCAACTTGTTAGCGCGTCCGTACGAGATTTCGAGGTCGGCCTCGACCTTTCGGACGGTGAAGCTTGGATTGGCGATGGCTAGGTCGACCAACGCGTGCGCGTTGTCGGCGCGCAGTTTTGACGCTCGGATGATGCCCTTGAGGTCGGCTTGAACTGCGACTAGTGCCCGCATCTCGGCGTGGGTCGCCTCCGCAGCCTGGCGGAGCCCCTCGGCGAAGAAGGCGACGAATCCGTCCCAGTCGCCCGCCGTACTCACTGCCAAGAGCCGGTCGTAGTACTGCCCTCGTCGCGCTTCGAACCACGGCGAGACGGTGAGTGTCGGCTCGCTCAAGACGTCGGTGTTGACGAGATGCAGGACGATCAAGAGTCGGCCAAGGCGGCCGTTGCCATCTCGGAACGGGTGCAGTGTCTCGAACTGGTAGTGCGACATTGCTGCCGCGATGACCGGGTCGATCTGGCCTCGGTGATCGGCTCGGAGCCAGTCGACGAGCGTTTGCACGCCGGTCTGGAGTTCGGTGCCTTCAGGGGAAGGAACGAAGCGGGCGTTCTGGGCTGGGAACGCGTGTGGATCTGCATCTTCTCTGCGTCCGATCACGACCTGTGTTTCACGCAAGCGCCCGGAGACCGACTCCAGGGGGGTGCCGTGCATCAGCAGGCCTTGTAGGTCGCTGAGGAAGGAAATCGAGATCGGTCGGCCGTCTGCGATCCAGGCGAAGGCGTGGTTGGCGGCACGCACGTAGTTGAGGATCTCGACCAGTTCTGGCGAAGACGGCTCCTCGTCGTCCGCGATGAGTACGTCGGCCAGTGGCGCGTACGTTCCTTCCAACGCGGAAGTGCTCTGCGCCTCGCGGCGGAGTGTGGGCATCCGAAGCAATGTGGGGTTGGGTAGTTGCCGCGCGGTGCTGTCCAGTGCAGCAAGGGCCGCGCGAGCCTCCGCGACGGCCAAGTAGGTCTTACTGCTCAGTGTGGGGCTCGCGGACGGCAGGGCGTTTGGCACGAAAGCCTGATGTGTCCACGCTCCGAGCAGCGGGTCGTTCCCCGAGATGGACACAAGTGTCCCCGGGGCTGACTTCTGGAACATCTTCAGATCCACAATGTCACTCTACGCATACTTGTGGAACATTGTTTGGAAGCTGTGGCACACAACAGCCGATGTTGAAGCTCGGTCCTTTGACCAAGGGACTGCCACTAGTTCTCGGTTCTTGAGTGCCGATCCAATGAGGGCACGCCCTTCGGCAGCTTGTCGTAGTGCTCGATCGAGTTCTTTGCGATGTCGGCCAGTGCGGCGCGCCGCACACTTTGGGCGCGGGCCTGGTACGCGACCACGTCTCGAAGCATCACGCGACGATGACGGCCAACCATCTCGAACTCGATCTCACCGGATGTGAGGATCTTGACGAATGTCGGACGAGACATGCCGAGGAAGTCAGCAGCCTCCTGGGTGGTGAGCTTCGCCGCGTAAGGCAATATCGAGATTCCGTCGCCAAGTGCCAAGACGTTGGCAGCCTCTTCCAACACCTGGAACAGCTCGGCCGGAATCGGCACCTGCTTGCCGTCCGAGCCAACAAGCATCGCGTGCCCCGGCTTGCCGACGGTGATGTTGATGCCGTTCAAAACCTGGGCGAACTGGAGCAGCTCTTCGCGCTCATGGTCAGGCAGATAGGTCTTCGATTGCCGCAGACGAGCGGCTCTTTCTACGGTGGCCATGTCGCAACCATACTCGAAATATTCGAAAGCCCGTCACCCCTAACTCGCCGGCCACGCGATCGGGGTGATCTCCTCGATGGCAGTGCGTCCGCAGCCCACCCTGCGTTGCTTATTTGCAACACTCGGCTAGACTTTGGTCATGGACCTCGCCGAGCGCGTCTCGACTCTGCGCCGCGTGAACGGGCTGAGTGCCCGTCAACTCGCGGCGTTGGTCGATGTCGCGCCGACAACGGTGACCCGGATCGAGTCCGGTGCGGTGAGTCCGTCGTTCGACCTGGCGCAGGAGATCTTCACGGCGTTGGGGGAGCCCCTCGGTTTTACCGGGCTTGCCGACGTCGCGGTGATTGCGGCCGCGCGACTCGCGCTCGACCCGACGCTGAATATTGCAATTACTCCCGAGGTTGACGCGTGGCGCGAGCGCTGGGCGCGGATCGGCCTCCTCGATGGCTTGGGTCGAGTGGTGCCCGGCAAGGAGGCCGATCTGTTGCTCCGTGCCGGACGCGCGGCTCGGCTGACGCGCCGGCCCGGTGCCGTGGACTTCCTGGTTGGACCGACCGCGTCCGATGTTGCTGAGGCTCTGGATAGGGCAGGAGTTGAGTACGCGGTGACCGGAGACGCCGGCGCCAACCTCTACCGCTCCAGCGCAGGCGAAGCGTGGCCGGTGCTCTACGTCGAAGACATCGCTCGCGCCGCCGAGGCTGCGAGCCTCACCCGCAGGGAGCCAGGCTCGTTCGGTATGCGGGTCACGTTGATCCCGTTCGACGGGGTGAGCGAGCTCGGCCGAATCGAGCTCGGCGGCGTCACGGTAGCTACGCGCGATCAGGTGATCCTCGATGCGTACGGCGGCATCGACCGGATGGCAGAGCAGGCCGACATCTTGCTGGGGCAGCGGGTGGCGTGACCGACTGCAAGAGTCCGAGCACCGAGCGGGCCAAGTCCACGGTCGACACCTTCGTTGACCCCGTCGATATCGACCGGGTCGTCGATCTATGGCGAGTCTCGTTCTTTCGGGCGCAGCCTGATCTGTGAGGCGCGGTCAACCAGCCCAGAATGACGCGCAGAATCCCTTCGGCCCTGCCAGCGAACTTTCGGCTCCACTTGCCCATCGACGGGTTGGGCGGATCCGTCCTAGACTGCGTGCCTTGTCGTGACCAGTTGACCTGCGCGCTGAAACCCGTGGAATGCGATTGCTAGTGCCCGCCAGTTCTGAAGGCCAACTGCCCGACCGTTCGAGAATGTCGACTATCGATCGCTTGTGCGAGCCCTTTCGACGCTCGCGCGAACATTGATATGCGAGCCGTCGCGGTGTCGAATCACTACTCTTCTGGGGACCCTGAAGGAGTTGGCCCTTGACCACCGAGATCGCGATTCTGAATAAGTCTGCGGTTGCTCTTGCCGCCGATAGTGCCGTGACCATTACTAGCGGCCCAGAGTCTCCCAAGGTCATGAAGACGTATGTCGAAGCCAACAAACTGTTCGAGTTGGTCAAAGGCGTACCGGTAGGCCTGATGGTCTACAACAGCGCCGAGATCGCCGGCATCCCTTGGGAATCGCTGGTCAAGTCATATCGGGAGAAGCACCGGTTGGCGCGCTTTGATCGGCTCGACGAGTACGTAGATGACTTTCTTTCGTATGTACAGAAGGCGATCCCTGACGTCGAGGGTGCCATCGACGAGGAGGAGATGCTCCAGACTCTTGCGGTCCCGTTCTGTTTGTTGCTCCTCAACGGGATTATTGAGGAACTCGTCGCGGAGGAACCGAGCAAGCTTGAACGGCGCAACTTGTTCTCGAAGAAGTTGGATGAAGTCGACAGTCAGATGGGTGGGCTCCCGATCCTGGACTGGGCGCACGGGATCGACGAGGACGAGTTCCTTGCAAAGTGGCACGCGGCGATCGTTGAGATGTTGCCGTCGAAGTTCAAGGAGTTGTCGTTGACGGTCCAGCTTCGGAAGAAGTTTGCGACGGTTCTTCTAAAGGTCATCCTTCGGCTAAATCCTCCCGAGAAGAACGCCGTGTGGTCGGGTGTCGTGATCTGTGGTTTCGGCAATGAGGAGCTGTTCCCTGGCGTTTCTCACTGCAGGATCGCTGGCTTTGTTGAAGGAAGACTCGTGCGAGTAGACGGGACTGCCGAACGAGTTTCGTCGTCTCGACCTGCTCTGATCCACGCCTATGCGCAGACGAACGAAGCAGTGATGTTCCTGCAGGGCATCGACCCCGCGGTCGCGCGGAGCATCACGTCCTTTTGGCAGACCTGGGCCGGTGGGATCCACACCGCCCTCTTCGAGATCGTGAAGGCGGAGGCGCCCAAGATGGGAGCCAACCAACTGAAGAGGGTGCGTGCCGCGACGCGGAGGTACATGAACACCTCCTGGAATGACTTCGCGACCTACATGGACGATGTGCACCGCCGCCGAGTCGAGCCGATCGAGGCAAGCGCAGCGTTTCTGTCGAAACGTGAGATCGCAGATCTGGCCGAGAACTTGGTTGAACTGACTTCACTTCGGAACCGGGTCAGTCTGGATCGCCAGCACGAGACTGTCGGCGGCGCTACGGACGTTGCCGTGATCTCTAAGGGTGACGGCTTCGTTTGGGTGAAGCGGAAGCACTACTTCAGCCACGAGCGCAACCCAAGTTGGGCGATGCAGCAGACCCTGGCGGACGTAGTATCCAAAATGGAATCGCTGTCTAAGGGTGAGGAGTCTGACGCATGAGAACACTTGTCACCGAGAGAATCTTCGGAGATCACTCGCGATCCAGCAAAGATGACACAGATCGTGAAGCTATTGCAGCCGCGGAAAGGGCTAGCCAGCATGCACTGGAGGTGGCGCTTGGCGAGTCCCGAAAGCACAGGTTCCGTCTCGACCCAGACAGCAGGCGCCACACGGTCTTCGCCGCGGGCGACTGACCCAGTTCTGGTTGCGCGAATCAGCGCACCGAACTGGTCAGATAAGCAGGGACGCGATGCGGCTCTCGAAGAGAGTGGTATCGCTCTTCAGATGCCATGTCTGCAGGCAATAGAGCTGCCAAAGCAACTGCCAAAGGTCAGACGAGCTGGGAAGGTACGTAACCTTCAGGCCGAGCCCCACGCACTTCTCGTGGCCAATCATTTGCCCGTGCGAGTGCCAACGCTTCGTGTCCGCGAGGGCGTCAGCGATGGCCAAGGCTTCCGCCTCGTTCGGCACCATGCCAGTCTGAAGCAGTTCCGCGGCTATCGACTTCGACCGCTTCATTGATCGCGTGAGTTTGCGCAGGGTGACGGGGTCGAGCTTGTCGAGCATCAACCTGGCGACGATGTCATCCGGGTCCTTCTGAAGTTTGCTCGCGAACTCCTCGTAGGTCGTGACGTAGTTCTGTGCTGAGTGCACGGTTTTGTGACCGTTACCGTCGACGAGCGTGACCTGGGGGTCAATCGGGCCCAGTTCAGACGTCTCGCTCATCACGATCTCCTGCGCTCCTAGCGCGATCAGGGTCGCCGCGCTCTTCGCGTAGGCCGGCACGATCACCCGGACCGACTGGTCACCCGCCTTCTTCCTGACCAAGGTGATGAGCTTCTCTGCGGTGTCGATGTCTCCGCCGGGGCTGTTCACCATCAGGTCGATGCCGGTGCCCTTGTCGATGTTGTGCAGCAGGTCGGCGAAGGCAGGTACGTGGACGCGCTCGATCAGGGCATTCTCGCCGACGAGGCAGATCAAGGTGCGACCTGTGAGTTGCTCGATCTCGCCGATCGCCTCCTGTCGCCCGTAGCGCGCGGCGTTGATGGCCGCAAACAACGGGGTCCGCTTGACGCCGCGTGTCTGCGTCCCGGTCGCCAGGGGGACAGGAGTAGGGGTCGGCGTCAGGGTCGGGACCGCGGGGATCGCCGGCTCCGCAGGCAGGCCCGGGGCAAGGCTCTCCGCCGCGTCGGCACCGACCCGGATGTCGGGCTCCTCCCCGCTGGCCTTCGACGGACCCTCGAAGGCCTTGTCCGCATCGACGCGGGTCGCGTCTCCTGCGTTCTCGTTTGCCTCGTTCACACCCATCGAATCTTTCCCTTCTTGATGACGTAGTGACACCGTCCGTGTTCGGTCTTCTCGTCGACGCTCGGCACGAGCGTGAGCGGCGCCGACTCGTGGACCGTCCAAACCGGCCAGGCCCGCTGGTCCAGGTTGAGCATCACGCGGTGCCTGGCCCGGCAGGGGCAGTCGAACGCGAGCCACTGATCGGCGTCCCCTTTGCGGACGACCACACCGGTATTCCGCGGCAGGTGGTCAGGGACGTCGAAGACCGAGTTCACGGGAGGCCCCGGGATCCGAACGCGTCGGAGGACTCGGCCAAGGAGCCCGCTTAGTATCGTGTGCCAGTTCGACTTCGCCATGATCACCGCGTCCAGTTCATCCCGAGGAACATGTCCTCGTCGTGCTCGAGCTGCTTGTCGGGGTCGCAGTAGTGGCCCTCCGTCGGCGGCTGCAGGTTCGCTCCGACCCGACGGTCGTGAACCCGGAGCAGTATCTCGCTCGGCGTCGGGTCCTCGCCGTAGCCGATGAGCCTCTCGAGCAGCTCGCTGACCGCCCATGCGGCGACCATCGTGGTAAACGGGACCAGAGCCGGCTCGACGCCAGGCAGAGCGGCCGCGTAACCCTCGCGCTCGAGACGCTCCTGCTCAGCAACCTCCCTGACCTCGGCCTCGGCGCGCCCCAGGTCGATACGGTCGCGGCACATCAGGCATGCGGTGCCGGGGTGAAGGACCGTGACGCGGCCAAAGATCCCCTCGATGATGTCGTTGCTGTCGGAGGTGAGGATGACACCGCAGTCGATCACGGGGATATCGAAGTAGTACGGCAGCCGCGACAGGCGGAGCCGGCCGGCGTTGTCGTCAGTGCAGCCGAAGACCACGTCGGCGTCGAGAAGTCGCCGGGCGACCGCCTCGGCTGTGATGTCCCCCTGGACGATCTCAACCTGGAGGTCCGGAGCGATCCGCTTGAGGTGGTCGGCGAGGACCTCGACCTTCGGTCGATCTACGTCGGCCGGGGTCGACCCGTAGACCCTCGTGGTGTTGCTGATCGAGAGGGTGTCCGGGTCGATGATGATGAGCCGGCGTACGCCGAGGCGTACGAGCTGCTCCGCCACAGCGGAGCCGGTCCCGCCAGCACCGACGAGGCCAAAGGTCAGGTCGCTGATGACCTTCTGGACCTCCGTGCCGAGGGCGCGGATGTTGCGGTCGAAGAGGTCCGGGAGCCCGTCGGCGTCCTTCGCCCCGCGCTCGTCCTGGGCGACCAGCCTGTTGAAACGGCTACCCACGACGTTCAGCCGCGTGATCCGGACCTGCTCCTGGCCCTCGGACTCGAGGGCGCCAGTGAACGATAGCCGCCCGTCCTGGTGCCCCAGAACGATCCACCCGTACGTCGCCAGGGAAGAACGCAGCGCGAACACCTGTCGCAACTCGTCGTTCACGACCAGGTCGTGCCGGCTGGGCGAGACCCGCGACCCGTCGCCCGGGTGCGTGTGCGCCCAGAGCGCGACCATGCCGGTCGCCTCGGCCTCGGCGAGGGCGTGCATGTAACCCTCGGAGCCGATCGTGAGCCTGTCCTTCTTCCTGACCAGGTACGCATCGTCAGGCACCGGGATCACCTTGGTCGCCTTGAGCCGCACCTGACCGGTCGGGGAGGTGACCATGGTGGCGAGCACGACCGCTCCGGTCTCGAGCTGGCCGATCGCGGCGCCGTACAGGTCGTCGTAGATCCGGTCGTCGACACAGAGCGTGGCCTCGACCGCGGTCACCTGAGCGATCATGCCGCGGCCACCTCCAGCTCGTTACGCAGGAGGCGCACGTAACTCTCGAGGCTGTCGATCCCGGGGCGCCACGCCTGCGGGTCGAGGTGCCGCGACCAGCGCTGCCAGGTCCGGCCGTCGTAGTGCTCGATGTGCTCGGTCGCGGGGATGACGCCGCCCTTCACCGAGGTGAGGTGCGGGATTGTCCACCACATGTCGGGTGGCGTGTCCGGGTAGTTTGCGGACAGGCGGAACAGGATGTTCGCGGTCGCCACCGTGAGCCCGGGCGGGAGCGGGAAGTCGATGAGTTCGACGTTCAGCATCCCGCTCCCGTCCTCGAAGGTCCGGTAGGCGATGCCAGCCTTGTTCAGGAACTGGCTGTCGATGGCCGGCAACTTCACCGGGTCACCTCGTCGTGGCCCTGGTCCTCACCCTGGTCGTCCTGACCGGCCTCGGTGGACTGGCCCGGGTTGATCCGGCCGGGGGCCGTGAAGAACCGCATGCCGTCCTTGAGGGTAACGACGTCCTCGTCCTGGATCTTCCGGTCGCGGGCGTCGGGAACGTCGAGCCACAGGTCGCGGTCCGCGGCCACGTCGGGCGACGGGAGGACCCGCAACTGCGCCCCGGTCATCTTGCGTTCGTACACCTCGTATGGGATCCGGTCGATCGTGATCGTGATCGCGGGGAACTCGCTGAAGAAATGCATGCCGGCGACGAGGTCGATCGTGTCGGTCTCGTCGAGGCGACGGTCGAGGTCGTCGTCGATGTCGAGCCAGACGTCCTTGTCTGCCGGGATGTCGGGGTCCGCGATCCGGCGGATCTCCGCCGGGGTGATCGGGCCGGGGCGGTGCTTGTACTTCACACCGTCGATGTGGATGTCGATCGGGCTGGGGCGAGACTGGTCGGTCATCGCACTCCTCCTTGGTGTCGAGAACCCTCCGCGTTGTACGAAGTGATACCACGGTATCACGGTTCTCCACTGTATTGGTTTCGTCACGCCAAGGTGCCACGGTGTTTGCATATCACGGTTTCTTGATGTACGTTTTGCGCATGACTCAGAAGGCAATGACGATCCGGCTGTCTCTAGAGCAAGCTGAACTGCTCGAGACGGTGGCTGATGTCGAGAATCAGCCCATCTCTGAGGTGATTCGAGCGGCGATTGACACTCACATCGCTTCCGTGAAGGAGAGCCCCAACTTTCAGCAGGGCCTTCGAGAGCGGATCGAACGCGCGCAGTCGCTACTTAGTTAGCTGCCGGTTCGGCACGCGTTGTCGTGCGGTTGGGCGAAGCGGTTGCCTGCGACATAGAATGAAGTCGCTTCGCTCGGGCACGCGGACCGCAACTATCGAAGGACGGAGAGTGACCCATGAACCTACGGCAGATAATTGAACGCAGTGAGAAAGTTGCTGACGCCGTCCACTCGGGCCGGCTCGAGGGCTCTGAGCCGAGCGCTGCCTTCTTTGCTGACGCCCAGGACTACGTAGACGGAAAGATCGGCGCGGACGAGGTATTGCTACGTACCCGCAAGCGCTATGGCGTCGTCTGACCCATATCTCGACAGAAGCGCGGGCGTCCTCCGGAATCGTCTGGGGTTGACTGATCGCGATGAGTTGCGGCAGGCAGAGGCCGATTTCGTTGACTCGCGCCTGCTTGGCTGGAACGGTCTAACGAACAAGACCTTTGATGCCTCCCACCTCAGTGCCATTCATAGACACCTCTTTCAGGACGTGTATGAATGGGCCGGATTGTTCCGGACCGTCGGGATCGGCAAGGCAGGTCCCGACGGTTTCTGGCCTTCGGACACGTTGGCGGCACGGGCGACCAAGATCTTTGACCGCTTACGAGCGGGATTGCTTATGAGCGCGACCGTGGATGATGCGACCTTCTTGCGTGAGATCGCGTCGCTCTATCTCGACATCAATCAGTTGCACCCGTTCAGGGAAGGAAACGGCCGCACGCAGCGAGTCTTCTTGAACGACGTAGCGGCAATCTCAAACCGCGTGATCGACTGGCGCCTCATCTCGCGCGACCAAAACGATGAAGCGTGCGCCGCGACGCTTGCCACTCAATCGTCGGCAGCTCTCGAACAGCTGCTATCGGCAGCGATAGTGCGCGAGGACGATCGATCCGAGCGACTCAGTATCGCCGAACTAGAGATGAAGCGAAGCGGGCATCTCTTGCCAGCGAAGGACACGACGCCGCTCATTGTTCGTGTCGGACTGAGCGGCACATGTGGGCTCCCTACCAAGCAAGGCACTCCGTGCAAGAACAGCCTGAGCTGCCGACATCATCGTCGCGCGTAACCCTGCAACCGGCCGGAGAAGTTTCCGGGCACTGTGGCATCTACCGCATCTAACCGCGCCCCAAGGCGTGCCAGTACGACGACAGGAAGAACCTCGATCGGATCTTTGTCCAAGCGGGTCACGCCATCTGCCGTGCCCTGCGGCCAAAATCGCGAGGTGCGTCATTTCGCCGCGTTTAACTCGCACTCGGCTCACCCCGCGCGCCGCCGACGCTTGGGCTGGGGAAGTAGGTCAGTGACGGTCGTCGGTTCCCGGCCGGGCGCGACGAGCGCCTCCAGCGCAGCCTCTGCCAAGGCCATCCGCCGTTCCTCCCACCTCAGCAACTGGTCCAGCCGCCATCTGTCGGGGTGGGTCATCACCGGCGGCGGCACGAGCTCCCGGTCCTTGAGGTTCTGGTAACCCTTGGTCTTACCCCAGCCGTAGCGAGCCAGCACGTCGCTTGCATGAAGGAAGACGTGGCGCGGGTCGTCCATGGCAATCAGCCAACCTTCGGCGCGGCGATGACCGGGCGGGGTGCGAGCCGTTGCTGGCGAAGGAAGGTGCGCAGCTCACCGACGGTGGTGAAGAGCCGTCGACCGATCTTGAAGTACGACGGCCCGGTGCCGGTCTGACGCCACCAGCGGAGGGTGTTCACCGGGACCCTCAATATCTCGGCGACATCGTCGAGGGTGAGCAGCTCGTCCTCGTGGCGTTCCGCGAACGAGATGGTGTGAGTAGTCGCGTGCATGGTTCCTCCTGGTTACCGCGAGTCGGTGTGAATCGCTGGTGACGGATAGGTGCGCGAGAGATCCCAAAAACCTGCGAAATACAGTCAATCGGATATTCTTGCGAAATGGACCGCTCGTTCTTGTTGGTGCAAGCGCGGCTCGAAGCAGGTCTAACCCAAGTGGAATTGGCGGCCTTGGCGGGCACTTCGCAGGCGACCCTGTCGGCGTACGAGCGCGGTTTGAAGTCGCCATCCCTGAGGGTCGCGGCGCGCATCCTGGCCGCGATCGACAGGGAGTTCACCCTGCGCACACGGGTCGACTGGGTCGAGCATCATCCTGAGGGGATCGTGGCGTTCTGGGTGCCCAGCAGGCTATGGCCGGTCGAGCCGCCGATCTGCTTCGCCACACTGTACTTCCCCGACCTGATTCATTCCACCGAGCAATCGAACTGGAATCTCCGTACGCGGGATGCCCGACGACGCGCCTACGAGCTACTCATTCGTCGTGGCCTGCCGCAGCAGATGATCCGCTGGCTTGACGGTGGCTTCCTGATCGACCTGTGGGACGAACTGGACCTGCCCGATCCGGTTCGCGAGGCGTGGGCGCCAGCCGTAGAACTAGCCACGCGGCCCATCGAGGCTCACACGTTGAACTTCTTTCGGTGGGAGGACCCCGAAGTCGCCCCCAACGCGCGGGTCAGGGGTTACCGGCCACTACCCAAATCGCCACCACCTCTGCCTCGGGACTCACGCTTCGACCCGCGACCCTGAGTTCAGGGGCACTCAGAGCCCGAGGCCCGGGCCCGTGGTTGGCGCCGGCGGTCGCTGGCTGAACTCCTCCTCGCGACGTCGGCGACTCGGGGGCCGCACTTCAGGTCGCTTCGGCGCCTTCGGTCCATAGCGGTCGATCGCCTCGGCGGCAGCACCGGCGGCATGAGCTGGCCCGAGGTCTGCACGGTCGCGTCCGAAGACGTCGATCCATTGACGCCGGGCATCGTCGACCGACTCGGCGACGAGGTGGGCGACGTTGCGTTCTCGACCGCGGGTCATCCCGACGTACGCCGAGGCGGCGCCAGTGTGCTCGCCGACGAGGACGTGGGAGACCGGAACGGTGGAGCCTTGGGCTCCATAAGCAGTCGTCGCGTAGGCCAGTTCGACGTGCTTGCGCACGTAGTCGGACGGGAGCACCCTTCGACCTGACTCGCCAGCGATCGTGAGGGCGCCGACCTTGCTGGCAACAACCGTCCAGGTCTCCCGGTTCGCGACGTCGGAGTCGCGGTCGTTGCGGCGGGTAGCGATCTTGTCCCCGACGCCGATGCGCTCACCCGATGCGGTCGTCACGTCATCAGTGACCTCCCGATTTGCTTTCCTGAACTGGTGGACCAGCTGGTTGATCTTGCCGACTTCGTCGCGGGTGTCAGCGATCACGAGGTCGCTGTGCGTCGCCCGGAGCGCGAGCTGCTGTTGGCGTTCGACCTCGCTGGGGTGGACCACGATCTCCCCGCGACTCAGAAGTTCGTCGAACACCTCGCCTGGCTTCTCGCCGCGGCGCATCCGCAAGGACAGGTCCGCGTAGGCCGGATCGACGAACCGGTGAACGCTGTCGAGCTCGGTGACGCGATCCGGCGCATAGCGGATCGCGAGATCGAATACGCCGCCCCGCCCGACGGCGGGAAGTTGGTGGCGGTCACCAACGAACATCACCCTGACGCTGGTTTCGTCAGCGAGAAGCAGCAGCGAGCGAGCGGTGTCTTGATCCAGCATCCCGGCTTCGTCTACGACCAAAAGGTCTCCCCGTCGGAGTTGTGCCGAGCCGTCTGGCGATGGGTGGACCCGGGTCCAACGTCCGTCCGCATCCCAGCGGAACCCATGCTGATGCAGCAGCCACGCGACGGAATGGGCGCTTGTGCCGACCTCCCGAGCCGCCACCTGCGCGGCCTTCCGGGTCGGTGTCACCACCACCATTCGATGTCCCTTGTCCTCGACCGCCCTGCGGGTGGCAGCCAACCGGGTGGTCTTGCCGGCCCCGGCCGCACCCTCCACGATCTTGATCGTCTCCGCCGCCGCGCGCTGGACGATCCGGTCGACGATCTCGTGCTCGACGGCCAGGACGTCACTCGACGTCAACCCGCGCACATGTTCGGGCACATCGGTCCGGCCGAGAAGCGGCCGCGAGGCCGGCACGACGCGGGCGGTCAGATCCTCAGTCAGCTCACGCCGAACGACGCCGTCGATCACACTGCCGGTGGCAGCGATCAGTCGCTCGACCTCGCCCCGCGCATCGGCAGAGTTCCAGGCGGACCTTCGTACGCCGAGGCGAGCCAACGCGAGCTCGACCAAGGCGCCTCGGTCCACCGATCCCGGCAGTAAAGGAGAAGGGCTCGACGCAACCCCAGGCATCCGGTAGCCGAGGTCGTTCAACTCCTCAACCCAGCGCTGCTGTAACTCCACACCCGAGGTCGGCACGACTTTGTCTGGTCGGGCATCGGCCCACGCCCGCCGATCCCAGACCTGCCGAAGCTTCGGTCCTGGTTCGTCGCCCGGGTGCTCGGCCCGCCAGGCAGCCTCGTAGGTGTCGATGTTCGATTCGATCTGCTTGGCCCGGGCACTGAAGGCACCGGCGTACGGCGTCAGTTCGACGACTTCACCGGTCTCGTTGTCGAGGGTGAAGCCATGCGCGGTCAGTGCCGCCCGGAAGGCCGGGTTGGTCATCACCGCCGCGTGCCCGATTCCGTTGATTGCCTCGAGGCTGTCTCGTACCCCGACGGTATGGAGACCCCGCCACTTGCCGTCGGCGAAGACCCGGGCGTTGATCTGGAGATGCAGATGTCGGTGAGGGTCGCCGGCTCGGGAGGTGAAGTGCCGTACGACAGCTGCTTCGATCCGCTCGACCGGAACCTGCACCTGACGACCCTGCGGCCCGACCCGCGTCGTTGCGTGCTCGGCCAGCCAACCGATGATCTCTTCGGCGGCCGCCAGCTGAGCGCTGTCGTAGACGGCCGCGATTTCGGGATGCAGCGCCGCTGCGAGGGACCAGGTCTTTGGGCCGTTGACAGTGACCTCGACGAACCGCACGGCTTGGTCGTCGTGCCGCAGCCGACCCTTCGGCTCACCAGTCTCGACGTCGAGCCCGGCCACCCACCGCTCGTAGTTGTCACCGTCCAGGTCAGCCCGCTGTTCGATGTTGTCCGAGGTGGCGACGAACCGCATCGCCACGCCGCCGCCCTCGGCGAGGTAGTAGTCATCGGCGCGTGAGCGATCGGCCTCGACGTAGTGTCGCGCGGCGGCGGCTGCGCCCCGGTAGATCTTCACGCCGCCGTGCATCCGAATCGCCTCCGTCAACAACCGTCGATAACCACGAAACCGCTGTTCAGGGGGTAGTTGGTCGCAGCTTTCCCTACCGAATTTCATAGCATGCGTGCCGCTGAAATGGCAGGTGAGAAGGGGGCTATGGCGCGAGGGATTGAAGAGCCATTGGTGGTTGGCAATGGGCTTGGGGCGGAGGTCGAGGAGTCAGGCTCCGTCTGAGGTCCAGCCGAGTAGGCGGCGCGTGTCGCTGGTCAATGGCTTCCCCGACTCGTCGCGTTCGAGGTCGGGTTCGCGGAGCGCTTGCCAGCCAGCGTCGAAGCCGTACTTTGTGGCCCGGGCTGCGGGATTCTGAATCCGGTGGAGGACCGCGGCGTCATCGTCCTCGGCGTGCTCCACGACGTACAGCCAGTAGTCGTCTCCAGATACGCGGTTGTCTTCAAGCTGCGTGGCGGACATCCACACGCCGAATCCCGTCCATGCGCCGCCGATCGACTTGACTTCAATGCGTCGAACCACCTCGCCCTCGTCATCTCTTGAGAGCACGTCGAAGCCTGGGTTGTTGTGGGCCTGCTCTTCGGGAACGCGGCCGCAGGACAGCTCGTAGGTAAGGACCCGAGCGACTCCAGCCTCATCGACGGCCGACCGTTCGGGTGCCTCGTCGCCGGATTGGTTGAACTCGCGCTCGTCCTCGTCGAACGAGACGAACGACGCCATCTGCGTTCGCCGTTGCCCGGTGCCTGATCTCGTTCGCGCTTTGGATTTGGTGCGATTCGATTTCCCTGCCGCGGTGCCATGCTCGAGCGTTCGATCACTTTCGTCCTCCGGGTCCGGGATCTGGTCGGACTCGGCATCACTATCGCGGGTTTGGGTGGGGTCAGCCGGGTTCGGTTCTGATTCGTCGGTCCAGCGCTCCGAGTCGTCAACGTCGACCTCGACAGCCGACTGACTCTCGACCGGCTGCCACGTCGTCGCATCGAGGTCGCGCACACCATAGTCATCCAGCGCACTCATGGCATCCGTAAGACTCGGCGCGACCAAGACCTCGGTGATTGACGGAGCCAAGGAGCTGGCGTCGAGATCTGGAGCAATACAGAGAGCGATTTCACGGCCCACGTGTCGACTCGGCTTGTCTTCACGCACGATCAGGCGGTGATCATCGGCGAAGTAGATGGCTTCGGTCGGTCGCGGGGGATCAATGTGATGCTGATGGGCAAACCTGGTCACGTACTCAACCGCGAGCTCAGGCATGACGTCGATGCGTAGGTCCGCAAGCCGGTCGAGGTCTATGTCGATTCCATCGGTCCGTTGAGCTTCGACGAGGCGCTCCAGCGCGGACACCCGGTCTCGGATCCTCGACGGCAGGTCCGCTGCTTCGTCGTATCTGAGTGCGGCGTCCACATGAGGAGTGATGACCTCCTCGGCTGCACGGACACCCGCGGCCGCGAGCGCGCGGTGGGTCGTCTTGTCTCGCCGGACAAGGTTGTCTCTGATCAGCTGGATTCCCTCTGCGAGGCGCCGGCCGTCAGCGAACAGGAGCATCGTGGGCATCTCGAGAATGTCCCGCGGTCCGACTGCGCTCTTGATGGCACCAAGACGCGCCAATTGTTCGCCTGCGGAACCGACGACCTCATCTAGAAGTTCCCAGCAGCGGTGGACGACGCGTTTGTCCTCTTCACCTAGGCGGTCGTTGCTGGCAGCTCGGCTGATGCCTCGTAGCGTCTGCTCGATCTGGTCCGGCGATGGCGCTTCGTTCACCCGTACGCGGTCATAAAAAGCTTGATACTCACGGCCTGTCGGGGACAGCACCTGCGCCCATGAGCCGAACCCCGGATCTGACCAGAACACGTTGGTCGGTTCGACGAACTCGCCTAGGGCGACCTGAATGCATGGGACGCCGCGGAGGGCAGTGACGAGGTACTCCTCCTTCGCCTGACCAAGCGCTCTGTATACCTCGGGGTTCATGGTGAGCCCACGCTCTGCGCAATGACGAAGGTGAGCCACGACCATGGCCGTTGTCGGTGTGCTTTGGACGCCCAGCCAGTCGAGGACCTTCGTGAGGCGCTGCTGGTCCTCTCTGGCGACGGCCAGCTTCTTGCCCTGGGACTCGAAGAGGTACCGCTGGAAGATCGCGAAGACCTCATCAGGGCGACCGCGTACGCCCCCTTCGCACGGAAGCCAGGATGAAGCGCGAAGCTCGTTCAGGGCAGCTGGCGGGTTTTCGGACTCTGGCGGATTTGGCAATGCATTGAGGACAGCGAGCGCAACATCGACGTTTGGCTGTGCGGCCTCCTCGCCGAGGCGTCGAGCGGCCTCGTTCAGTACGGCGTGACTGGGTTGGTCAGCGACGCCTAGCCAGGTAAGAGCGCTCCGCAGATGGTCCCCGAGGAGCGCTGTGTCGGCGATGGGTGCGTCCGGGGCGATCAGGCTCAGCGCTCGGTTGGGAAGGTGCACTTCGGGTCCGACCCGCATGATGCCGTCAGTGCATGGCACGAGCGGGGTTCGACGGAGAAGATCCCGTGCGCCTTGCGCCTCAAGCTCCGGGCGGTGCCAGTGGACGATCTCCAGGACGCCCGCAGCCAACGCTGTGGTCAGCTCGCCATCGGCTGCGAACGGCGCGACGTGTTTGGTCAGGTACTCGGCCGCGTCGAGTTCCTTGGCACCGAGGAGACGCAGTAGGTCGGTGTGGCCGGCGATCTTGTCTTGATCCACCACATCGGCGACCCCGAGAACATCAGCAAAGTCGGATGGGAGCGACAGGTCGTTGAGAGGCCGAAGCTCGCCTGACGCACTCGGGAAGATCGGCAGGGCACAAACACGTGCTCGCAAGTCCTCATTGACGAGGGCAGCCCGGTGGTTTGCCAGCCACTCCAAAACGAGATCGGGACCAACAGAGAGTGCCTCTGAGTCGGCCTCAAAGATTTCGATCGCGCGGCTCGGGGTGATGTCGTCGCATAGTTCGACCAGGGCGGGGCAGAGCGCCGCGAGCCGGGGCTCGTCGAGGATCTTGAGTTCGGGATCTAGGAGTTCGAACAGTGCACGGTCGTCGCCATGGAGCCTTGAGACCGAGTCTGCGACCGCGAACGAGCCATCGATGCAGGGAACGATCGCGACCTCGCCAGCTCCTGCGTCAACCAGGATCGACTTGCCTCGATCTTGGAGGTTGTCGAGCAAGCGGAGGACGACCTCGACGTCGCTGGCGGTGAAGTCGGTTGTGTGGGTGGGTGTCCAGGCTTCGACAAGATCCGCATTCTGGAGGGCGTCAACGATGTGGGCGGTGTTGAGCTGGCGGATCCCATACTCCGTGTACGTGATTTGAAGAATCAGCGGTCGGAGATCAGGATCGATGATCGAAAGTCCGAGTTTGGCGAGTACGTCGGCAGCGTCGTACTCAACCTCGTTGCGGGGTACAACGGTGCCACGGGGAGTCACCGACGAGCCGTCGACCAACAAGACGATTGGTGCCTGCGGAATCGAGGCTTTCGCTTGCTCGAAGAATGCCCCGAACGCCTGTGGGAACTGACCAGATTTTTGAATCGCTCGATTGATTAGTTCTGCGTCGACCACGTATGCCCACGCCACTCGGTGCCCGAGGGCACTTGCGATGGTCTCCAACTGCTCGGCCATGATCCGGGCAGCGGTGTCAATCAGCAGATCGTTCCAACGCCCACGGAAACCGGCCCCGTCGAACTCGATCCCTTTCCGGTCCTGCCGAGGGAAGAACGTGCCATTGATATGTCCACTCCAGCCGCTTGGAGTTTCCGTCGGCAGGTCCGCGTAGATCCGACCCACGACGTCTCCATCTATCGGAACGGCGACCTGGACGAGGTCCGATCGCGAGTGTCCCTGATCGAACCGTTCCTTGAGTTCCTGCGAGCTCGCCGCGCGACCGGCCAAAAGAAGCCACTCGCCTCGTACGCCGTCGACCGAAAGAATTACTCGATCTCCATCCGGAGACCGCGTGACGGTGGTTGGGATGCCGCGAGCGTCGACATCCAGGCGCTGCACATGCTCAAGAAACACGAGCGCCGGGCCGGCAGCCGCGGCCATCTCAGCAATTAAATCGGTGATCTCATCGTCGCCGAGAGCAGAAGCACCGAGCTCCGTGCGCAGCGCCGTCTGTTGTCTCGCCCACGGTAGATAGAAGGTCGTTCCGGCTGTCGAGTGGTCGCGCCCGCACTTTCGGCGACACACTTCGATGCGGTCGTCCTCGGCTCGCGACTCGTCGAGAACCAGGTGACTTCCGCCGGTCACGAGCTCGGGGTGATCTGTTATCTGGTACACGGCAGTGAAGCCCACTCCGAACGCGCCGGTTGTGGCGTCGTCGTCCGCCTTGTGCCGACCGGCTACCTGTCTGAACGAGTGAAGGTCGCAGCTGCGCTTCCCGTCGTCAACCTTCCATGGACACTGCCGAAGGTCCTGGCGGCCACAATCGGTGAAGACGGCAGAGTTCCAGACGGTGAGCTCGTGGTCGGTCGCGGTGAATCGGACTTGGTCCGCGCCGGCGTCGTTCGCGTTCTGCGTCAATTCGTGCAGCAAGGTTCCGCCGCCGCCGAGGTCCTTAAGAACGTTGGCCAGATTGCCCAGGTGATCAGACGACCTGGAGAGGCTGGTCAAGCCTTCAAGTCCATTGGTCATCCGAGTCGTCCTCATCCCCTCGGAGCAAAGGCTAGTAGGAGCAGGCGTGGACCGCAGGCGAATCTGCCTTGCTCGGTTCTGTCGGTGGTGCCGTGCATTGTGTGGCGTGTCCAATCTCGGGACCGCGTCGAAGAAGGAGTCCCGACCATGGCATCACACGCTCGTCGCCATCTCGCACGGTGCCCGGGCGGCGGAAAGCGCCGGTTCCGCGATCAGACCGAGGCTGTGGAGGCACTCCACCGCGCTGTGGCGGCCCGCCGGTTGGCCATTCGGGAACGCACCGAGACCCGCAGGCAAGAGTGTCGCGCCTACCCATGCCGGGCCTGCCGGGGCTGGCATCTGACGTCTTCGGAGACCGAGGGCTATCGGTCGCTCGCCCGATCGAGCTGATGGGCCTGCGTCAGCGGAAGGGGCCCGCGAGGCGCGCGATCTCACTAGGGTGGGACTTCAAGGGAGTCGACAGGAATGGGTGCGCATGACGGGGACGATTGACAATCCGATCCTCAACACGCCTTATGAGCAACCCGATCGTCACTACCTCATCGGCCCTCAGGGGCCGACGGGAGAGATCCGGGATGGGCGGCGGCCGAGCGAGTCGTTCATTCCGATCGCGGTCAGTCGCAAGGGCAAGAAGGGCGGGGACGGCTCCGAGCAGGAGGGCTTCGACTTCGACGCGACGCATGAGCGCCGCGAGAAGAACAGCCTGATCAACGACATCCGCCGCGATGTGGATAGGTGGCGCCGCGACGGTCAGTACGCCGGCGTGACCCCAATCTCCCGCAAGCTTCTTCAGCACTGGGCCGACCCGACCCGGGAGAATCGGGTCATCTTCGCTCAACGCGAGGCGGCTGAGACGGCGATTTTCCTCACCGAAGTCGCGGGCCGGAAGGAGTGGCCGACGGACTGGCGCAAGCGCCTTGAGCCGGAGAACGAAGCCCACAACAACGGACTGCCACGTGCCGCTCTAAAGATGGCCACCGGCTCGGGCAAGACCATCGTGATGGCCATGCTCATCGCGTGGCAGACCCTGAACAAGCAGTACGCGCCTCGTGATGCCCGCTTCACCAACCGGTTCCTGATCGTGGCACCTGGCATCACCATCCGAGACCGGCTGCGCGTTCTCTTCCCCGAAGACAGCGAGAACTATTACGACCTGCGTGATCTGGTCCCGTCGGACCTCAAGGGCGGGCTCGACAGCGCGCGCATCGTGATCACCAACTATCACTCCTTCATGCTCCGAGACGCCAAGGAGATTAAGGGCGTCGCTAAAAACACGCGACTCCTCCTCAAGGGCGACAGGAAGGGCGACCCCTTCAAGGAAACGCCCCAGGCGATGGTCAGCCGCGTGCTTCGGGATCTGGGTACTGACAAGCAGCAAATCATGGTCCTCAACGACGAGGCGCATCACTGCTACCTCGCCCGCCCAATCCAGACTGGCGAGAAGGTAGCCAAAGAACAGGCGGAGGAGAACGAGAAAGCCGGTGTCTGGTTCTCAGGACTGCAGGCGATCGCCAAGCAGACCGGGATCAAGCAGATTTGGGACCTTTCGGCGACCCCGTTCTACCTGTCGGGCAGTGGATACAACGAGGGTTACATCTACCCGTGGACCGTCAGCGACTTCTCCCTGATGGATGCGATCGAGGCCGGCATCGTGAAGGTCCCCAGGACCCCGGTCGACGACGACGCTGACGAGGACCTAGTCACGTACCTGCGGCTGTGGGACTACGTCGGAACGCTCCTTCCGAAGCGCGCAGCCAAGGACACGGTTAAGGACTGGCTGCCGCCGAAGGAGCTCGAAGGCGCGCTACGAAGTTTGTACCGTAGCTACGAGAAGGCCTATCGGCATTGGCAGACCGAACTCAGGGAGTACGGCGAGACCCCGCCCGTCTTCATTGTGGTCTGTCCCAACACCGTGGTGAGCAAGCTCGTCTACGACTGGATCGCTGGGGAGGCGATCGTCGAAGACGGCGAGATCCTCGCGCATAAGGCAGGCAACCTTCCGCTGTTCAGCAACGTCGTCGATGGCCAGCCCGTCGCGCGTCCTTTCAGCATCCTTATCGACTCAGCGCAGCTTGAATCCGGTGAGGCGCTCAAGGACGACTTCAAGAAGGCTGCCGGTCTCGAAATCGCCAAATTCAAGGCCGAGTACCGCCAGCGCAACCCCGGCGCTGATGCCGAGAAGCTCAGCGATGAAGATCTTCTCCGCGAGGTCATGAACACCGTCGGGAAGAAGGGCAAGCTCGGCGCAGACGTCCGCTGCGTTGTCAGTGTCTCGATGCTCACCGAAGGTTGGGACGCCAACACGGTCACCCACATCCTCGGAGTCCGAGCCTTCGGCAGCCAGCTGCTATGCGAGCAGGTCGTCGGACGTGGTTTGCGGCGCCGCAACTATGCGACCAACGACGACGGGTACTTCGAACCGGAGTACGCCAACGTCTACGGCATCCCCTTCCAGTTCATCTCGAGCGACAAGCCCATCGTCGACCCGGCCCCGCCCAAGCCATCGATCGAAGTGTGTGCACTCGAAGGACGCGAGCACCTGCGGATCGGCTTCCCGAAGCTCGACGGATATCGGGTCGAGCTCCCCGACGAGGACATCTGGCTCGACCTGGAGAACGCTCCGGTTTTCGAGATCGGCCCGAACACGGTGCCAACCTGGGTTGAGATGGGTGGCGTCGTCGGGCAGCGAGAGCTTGAAGACGGCGACCCGACGCAGTACCGGCCCAAGCAGGTCGCATTCGAGCTCGCCAAGCGCATCCTTGACGAGCAATTCACGACAGCGGGCGACAAGAGGCCCTGGCTGTTCCCGAAGCTCGTGCAGATCTGCCAGGACTGGATCGAGCAGCGCGTCGAACTCAAGGGCGACTACAGCCTTGGTTACCTGATGACCATCACCGAGGCCCGGGTGCTGGCGGCCGAGCAGGTGTGGAACGCCATCACTCGGCACGTCGGGAATCGTCGCGAGCGGCTGCGGCCGATGATCAACCGCTTCGATCCTGAGGGCTCCACCGGCGAGGTTGACTTCATCACTCGGAAGCGCGTGGTCACAACCGAGAAGTCCGAGGTGTCCCATGTCACCCTCGATGGCAAAGACGGCAACACATGGGAGCAGCTCATGGCCAGCGAGCTCGAGCTGAACAAGAACGTGCATGCCTTCGTCAAGAACGACCACCTCGGCTTCTCAATCCCGTATGTCCACAAGGGCCGTAGTCACTCCTACATCCCAGATTTCCTGGTGCGCCTAGTCAAGCATGACGAATCTGACGTGGAGCGCACTCTGATCATCGAGGTGTCGGGCAGTCAGAAGAGCCCCGGGCCGACCCAACAGAAGGCGACCACTGCCCGCGACTCCTGGTGCACCGCGGTCAACAATCAGGGCGGCTACGGACGCTGGGGCTACATCGAGATGACCGACCCCAACAGCTTCAAGGTCCGGATAGCCGAGGCGATCCAGGCTCTGTACGACGACCAGCCGATCATTGGCGACCCCGAACTCCTCGACTTCGACGAGACGCACGCAGATAGGAGCGCTCGTGGCGCGTAACACCTCCAAGGGCCCAACCCCCGTCAACTCGATCACCCACGACGAGAAGCGGACCAACATCCCCACAGCAGACACCGTCGACTTCCACGACAGTGCCGTCCTGGAGGAGATCCGACAGGTCCGCTATGCGCGCGACGAGACGCTCGACCCCCAGTTGGTGTGGCGTGGCAAGTACCCCAAGTCCGACGAGCTTGAGGGGTACGACGACGCTCTGGTCGCGGATGCGCCACCGATCTACATCCAGGAGAAGATCGATCCGCGCGTGCTAATCGAGAACCTTCGCCGGACGGCCCAACGTCCAGAGGACGAGCCAGAGCTCACGCTGTTCGACTCGTTCGACGGCCTCGACGACCTACAGCAAATCGAGTTCTACGAGCATGACGCCAACTGGTCGAACCGAATGATCCTGGGAGACAGCCTCCAGGTCATGGCGTCCCTCGCCGAGCGGGAGAAGCTCCGTGGGAAAGTCCAGATGGTCTACATTGACCCGCCGTATGGCATCAAGTTCGGCTCCAACTGGCAAGCCTCAACGCGAAACAAAAACGTTAAGGATGGCGCCCGTGTTGACGCGACCCGCGAGGCGGAGGTCATTCGCGCGTTCCGAGACACTTGGGAACTCGGAATCGGCTCCTACCTGACGTATCTACGCGACCGTCTGTTTGCTTCACGCGAGCTTCTCAACGAAACCGGTTCGTGCTTCGTTCAGATCGGTGACGAGAACGTTCATCTCGTCAGGTCGCTCATGGATGAGGTGTTCGGATCTGAAAACTTTGTCTCGATGATTGCCATGAAGAAGACAAGTGGAGCAACAGCGGAGTACTTGTCGCCTGTAACTGACTACCTAGTCTGGTACGGCAAGGACCGCGGGTCGCTCAAGTATCGACAGCTATTTGAGGGCAAGGGGGTCGACACGTTCATCCCATCGGCCTACAACCGAATCGAGCTCAAGGATGGAACCCGGCGGTCCGCCACTGCGACTGAGAAGTCCGGAACGTTGCCCGAGGGCGCGATGCTCTACGCCCTGGGTGACATGACATCGCCTCGCGTGCGCGAGGGCAGAACCGGCTTCTTCCCGATCGAACTCGGGGGCCGAGAGTTTCTGCCGACTGCTGGTGAGTGGAAGACTCACCGTGAGGGCGTGCAGAGACTGCGGATGGCAGGCCGAATCGAGGCGACGGCCAACCGTGTTGGCTACGTCCGCTTCTTGGACGATTTTCCTGCATACCCGTCGTCCAATTTCTGGGACGACACCGTCAGCAGCTTCATGGCGGACAAGGTCTACGTCGTTCAGACAACAACAAAGGTCATCCAGCGCTGCATGCTCATGACGAGCGACCCCGGGGATCTGGTTCTCGATCCGACCTGCGGCTCCGGTACGACTGCATACGTCGCCGAGCAATGGGGACGGCGATGGGTGACCATCGACACCTCGCGGGTGGCCCTTACGCTGGCTAGGCAGCGGGTGATGTCGGCTCGCTTCCCGTGGTATTTGCTCTCCGACTCGGTAGAGGGGCACAAGAAGGAACAAGCGTTGACGGCGACGGTGCTCGCGCGCCAGCAGTTCTCCGGCGACATTCGACAAGGATTCGTGTGCGGGAGGGTTCAGCGCATCACTCTCCGGTCGATCGCGAACAATCCCGACATCAAGGACGGGATGGCTCGCGAGCAGATCGACGCAGCGATAAAGCGTCATGCTGACTTCGAACGCCTTCACGACAAGCCATTTCAAGACAACAAAAAGGTTCGAGTGGCCGGGCCCTTCTCGGTTGAGTCGCTGAGTCCGCACCGTGCGCTCTCGTTCACGGACTGGAGCGAACCGACCTCAGAGGCCGACGCTGCCAAGAACGCGGATGCTCCCAACTTCGAGCAGTCGATCCTGGACAACCTCTCCAAAGCCGGCATTCAAAACGGAACTAAGGCCGAGAGGATCAAGTTTGCCGCGTTCGAGACCTACGCCGGCTCGTACATCCAGGCGATCGGTGAGCAGGTGCCCAGCAGCGATCACGCGAAGCCGTCTCGTGTCGGTATCGCCGTCGGGCCGCAGTACGGCACGGTCAGCGCGGCGTACGTGAAGAACGCAGCTAAGGAAGCAATCCAGGCCGAGGACGTCAACCTGCTCTGCATCCTTGGGTTCGCATTCGATCCCAACGTCACAAACGTGACGGAAACGGACGGGGTCACGGTCGAGGCGTCCGACGAGGGCTTCGCCCAGGTGGAGGGAGCGCGCCTGCTGGGCAAGCTTCCGGTGCTGATGGTCCGGATGAACGCCGACCTGCTGATGGGGGAGGAGTTGAAGAAGACGGGAGCCGGCAACCTCTTTACGGTGTTCGGCGAGCCGGACATCGACATCAGCAAGACCACCGACGGCTACGTCGTCGACCTCAAGGGCGTCGACATTTACGACCCCACGACAGGCGAGGTGCGGAGCAACGACACCAGCCAGATCGCGCTCTGGATGATCGACACGGACTACAACGGTGAGTCGTTCTTCGTTCGGCACTGCTACTTCACCGGGGGCAATGATCCGTACAAGCGGCTGAAGACGGCGCTCAAGGTCGACGTCGACGAGGACGCGTGGGAGTCGATTTACCAGACAGTCTCGCGGCCGTTCCCGGCTCCTTCCGAGGGCAACAAGATCGCAGTGAAGGTCATCAATGACTATGGCGACGAAGTCATGAAGGTCTTCGAGGTGTGAGCCGACATGGCTTATGAGCTTTCAGATCGGCTGGTCGTCGGAGTCGCGTCGAGCGCACTGTTCGATCTCACGGAGTCGGATGCCTACTTCCGGGAACACGGCGAGCTTGCGTACCGGAAATATCAGGACGATCACATCGCCGCAACCCTCCCAAAGGGGGTCGCGTTCCCTTTCATCCAGCGTCTTCTTCGGTTGAACGACCTTCGGCCGGCGGATCCGGTCGTCGAGGTCATCGTTCTTTCGCGCAACGACGCCGACACTGGCCTGAGGGTGATGCGTTCGATTGCCGAGCACAAACTCGACTTGACTCGAGCGATCTTCACGCAGGGGGTTGCGCCGTACGAGTACATCGGTGCGCTTGAAATGTCGCTGTTCCTCTCGGGCAACCGCCCGGATGTGGATGCAGCCATCAGTGCCGGCTTCCCGGCCGGTCATGTTCTTCCCTCGGAGGCGGAGTACGACGACGCCGATCCCACACTTCGGATCGCCTTCGACTTCGATGGTGTGCTGGCCGACGACTCGTCAGAGCGGGTATACAAATCCGATGGCATCGATGAGTACATGGAGCATGAGACAGCTCGCCGGGCGGAGGCGCTCGAGCCTGGGCTGCTGACGCCGCTCCTCGCGGATCTGAATCGCATCCAGCAGTTGGAGGAACAGCGCCGTCTGGACGATGAGTCGTACCGGCCCCGACTGCGCATCGCGCTGGTCACAGCTCGCAGTGCGCCCGCACACGAGCGCGCCATCCACTCGCTGCGAGAGTGGGGCGTTCGTGTGAACGACGCCTTCTTCCTCGGTGGCATCGAGAAGGCCAAGGTGCTACAAGTTCTCCGTCCGCACATCTTCTTCGACGACCAGGACATCCATCTGACAGGCGCCGCGGAGCACATTGCCGGAGTTCATGTTCCGTACGGAATCGCGAACGAGGCTACTGCTCCGCGCGTCGACATTGAGTCCCAGGATGACTGAATACACCAGTGCGCAGTCCGCGGCGATTGCTTGCCTTGACGAGCCTCTCCAGATCATCGCTTGTGCCGGTTCCGGGAAGACCCAGGTGATCTCCCAGCGGGTCGTGGAGATCCTCAAGCAGCCCGGTGTCGAGCCGCGCAACGTCATCGCGTTCACCTTCACGGAGAAGGCCGCAGCCGAACTCAAGGAGCGCATCCACACCGTTTTGGAATTGGAGGCCGTGAGCACGCAGGGCATGGCGGAGATGTACCTCGGGACGATGCACGGCTACGCCCTCGACCTGGTGCAACGGCTTGTGCCCGAGACCTTCAAGTTCTCTGTCCTCACCGACATAACGAACCGGCTCTTCATCGACCGCAACAGCCGCAAGTCTGGTCTCGCCGAATGTCCGACCTTCTCGGCTGGGACGCCACGGTTACGCAGATTCGTGCACTCGAAGCTCTACATGCAGGCGACCAGCGTGCTCAGAGAGGACACCGTCGACGAGTCACTCGTTCCGGCAGGCGTGCTCAAGTCGCACTGGGACTACATGAATCTCCTCTATGACAACTCGTACTTCGACTTCACCGAGATGATCAACCTTGCAGTGCAATTCCTGGAGGGTGACCCTGACGAGGACGACGCAGCGCGCCTGGTGCAGAAGCACATCAGCGATGACATTCGCTACGTAGTCGTCGACGAGTACCAAGACGTCAACCCGCTTCAGGAGCGACTCGTCAAGGGCATGACGCAGTTTGGCGCCAACCTGTGCGTGGTCGGCGACGATGACCAAACGATCTACCAGTGGCGGGGGAGCGAAGTCGGCAACATCGTGACCTTTAAGGACCGATACACCGGGGTCCGACAGGTCACGTTGGACGACAACTTTCGATCTAGCGAGGGTGTCGTCGAAGTTGGTAGATCGGTAGCCGAACTCATCCCAATGGGCGCACGCCTCCCGAAGGCGATGGTTGCTTCCGGGCATCAGGAGTTCGCCCGCGGAGACCTCCTCGCGGTCGAGTTCCCAGATCCCGAGGCCGAGGCTGCGTGGATCTGCGACCGCCTTCAGGCGATGCGCGGGGTCGCGTTCACAGACGGGCCTGACTCCGACCCCCGAGGACTTTCGTGGTCCGACTGTGCCGTGCTCTTTCGCTCAGTCGCTCGGGACGCTGGCCCCCTCGTTGACGAGATGAGAAGTAGGCAGATCCCGTATGTCATCAAGGGTCTGAATCGTCTCTTTGAGAGCCCGGAGATCCAGGCAATCGTCGGGGTCTTCCGCTATGTCGTGGCCGAGATCGACGCAGTGGCACTCCGCAGTCTTTTTGAGGACGCCAATTTGATCCCAGCCATTGGCGACTGGGCAGCAGCGATGAGGGTCTTGAACGAGGGCCGTGACTTCGATCGAGGGGAGAGGTGGGGGGTCTACAACATTCAACGGCTCTACCTCGAGTTCCTCGAAGCACTGCGACTCCGCGAGGACACCGTGCCGGGAGACTCAGTTCGCGCTGAACTTGTCTTCTACCAACTCGGAAAATTCAGCCAGGCAATTTCGGACTTCGAGGCGATCTACTTCAACACCGATCCCGCCCAGAAGTACAAGGCGTTTACTGCTTGGCTGGAGTTCCAAGCACCCGATTACTACGCCGACGCCGATGCCGACGTGGGGTATGCGGCGCCTGACGCCGTCGTCATTTCGACGGTCCACCAGGCCAAGGGGATGCAGTGGCCCGTCGTGTTCGTTCCGTGCCTTCGAAGCAACCGATTTCCCGCGAAGCGCCAGGGCGGTCTCGGCCTGTTCCACGTCATTCCTGACACTGCAGTTGCGGGTCCTGATCGCTACAGGGGAACCGTTGAGGACGAGACGCGCCTGTTCTACGTCGCGGTGACCCGTGCCCAGAAGTTTTTGTTTGTGTCGTACTCCCCGGTTCCAGGCAACCGCCTCTATGGGCGCCGTTCTGCGTTCTTCGATCACTGTGCCCGGCAGACGTGGTTCCTCACCCGGGATCCTGGAGCACCGGCCCCGACACTGGTGCCGCATGCGAAGCGAGAGATTCCGAACGTCACGCTGTCGTTCTCGGAGTTGAAGTACCTCTTCGAGTGCCCGTATCAGTTCAAGCTTAGGTTCCTTTACGGCTTCAACCCGCCGCTGCACGAGGCGCTCGGGTACGGGAAAGGACTCCACGACGCTCTCGCCGAGGCACATAAGCGCGCACTGGAGGGTGACCTGCTGACTGCAGCTGCGGCCGAGGAACTAGTGGACCGACACCTGCATGCGCCTTACGCCTATCCGGCGTTGAAGGCGACGTTGAGAGCTGCTGCCATCAAGGCTGTGGAGCGGTACCTCAATGAGCACGGGGCCGACCTCGAACGCACCGTCCACAGCGAAAAACAGATCCAGGTGCACGTCGCTCCGGGCATCACGGTAGACGGCAGGATCGACTTGGTCAGGCGCCTCGACAGTGATGAGTTGGCCATCGTTGACTTCAAGTCCACAGCTCGTGCTCAGGACGAGGACGTCACCCGGGACCAGTTGCACGTCTACGCAGTCGGGTATGAGGAGCTCACCGGTGAGCGAGCCGACCTGATCGAGGTGCTTAATCTCGACGAGCAAGGCAAGACGATCCGCGAGCTCGTCGAGGATCCGCTCCTCACCGCCGTCCGCGGGCGCATCAAAGACGCCGGCGACTCGCTCCGGGAGAACGACCTGCCCAGGCTCCCGGTCTGGGAGGACAAGTGCACGAAGTGTGATCTGGCCGAGCTATGCCGCGAGGTCCCCGCCGACGACCGGAAGGCCCGCCGCGCCGCATCTGGGCGATAGCGACTAAGCCCACGTCGGTCGACTGGTAGAGGGCTAGTCCGAGGGTAAGGCGTCGTCGCACTAATGGATGACACCTACATCCTCACGAGTTTGGCCACCGAGTCGCGGAGGGAGTCCTCGCCTGCCCGCACGTAGTGATTCAGCACCGTGGTGAGCCTGTCGCCGAGGTACTGGGCGACAACCTCCCACGGCTCGCCGAGCTCGTCGTGGAACCACTTGGTGGCGGCGTGGTGGCGGAGGTTGCGGTAGACGATCGTCTTTGGCCAGGCGTTGTCAGGATCGTTCTCGTCGACCCAGGAGCGGACTCGGTGCCAACGCTCGTTGTGCATCTCAGGCTTCACGGGCATGCCGGTCCACGTATCGATGAAGATCCACAGTTCGTCCTCAGTCGCAACCGGGTAGTTCCACCACGCGAGGCTCCTGTCCTTCTGTCGTGCCGCCAGCGCCGCTCGGCGCTCGCGCTCGGCGTCCTGGGCGTTGATGACCTGCTGGAGTGTCGCCGTCATGGGTAGGCCGAGCAGTTCTTTGACGCGGGGGAGGAGTTCGTCGCGCAGGAGCGAGCCGGGCAGCGGTACCTCATGAAGCGAGTGGTTCTTCACCGGACCGCGGAAGCCGTCGGCCTTGCGTGGCGTGATCCATGCCCCGTTGACATGGACGTAGCCGTGCTCGAAGAACACGTCGATTGCGCGCAGTGCGTTCTGCTCGCCGAGGCGCAGCCCGCCAAACCCGGCAACCCGGATCTTCGTGCCGAACAGGGCGAGTCGAGTCAGGAGCGGGTCAGTACCGTCTGGCCCGCACAGCAGATCGGCGGCGTCGGCCATCGCCTTCACCTGACGAGTCTCGGGCCGCAGGCGTGGGTCGACGTAATGAACCGTTGCTCCGTGGAGAACGTTGGCCCTGCCAATCTCCAACCCGTCGAGCGGATCGATCGAACGATCGAGCCAGCCCAGTCGCCACGCCAACTTGCGCATCGCCGCCATCTGCCCGCGAAGGTCCTCACGGCCGCGCGTGGAGAAGAGGGTCTTGCCGCCCTTCTCCATCACCTTGCGGCTGTGCTCGACCCGCCACTTGGCCACCGGCACGTCGCCGATGGTGGGGTTGATGTGGGCGTTGAGCCGGGACTCGCGGCCCTCCATGGTCCGGGGCTGCTTGCCGCGCTCACGGCTGTCTTGGAGGTACTCCTCGCCGAGCATGTGGATGGTGCGAGAGGCGCGGACGTCGGCACCGGCCGGGGCTTCCTTGTCGGTGTCGAGCGCGGCCTCAGCTTGGTTGAAGATCTTGCGAGCTTCCTCCTCGGAGTTGGCGCGACGCAGCACTCGCTTCCACGGCTCGCCGTCGCCGGCCGGGGCGCGGAACATCACCTGATACTTCGTGCCGCCGTCCTCTGGCTCGTAGAGCCGAACCCGCCACGGCCGCGCACTGCCACCCAGCGTGCGGGGCTTGCCCTGGGCGAGCAGGGTCGGCATCTTGCGGGACGAC
>JBKJOC010000116.1:0-6943 GCA_046595725.1 Candidatus Eiseniibacteriota bacterium | reverse complement strand
TTGCGCCGCAGGGCTAGTCGACCAGCAAGGCCCGCGGTTCGGTCGTCTTCCCGAAGAGGCGGTTCGCGCTGTCGATCGCCTCGACCTCCCAAGTATAGAGGAGGCCCGAGCGCATCGGGAGGTCTTCGAGGCGAATCACGGGGTCGGGTCCTTCGACCCGGTGCGTGGTGCCGTTGACGATCACGAGGTAGGTGACGCCATTCCGTCCAATGATGCGGACGAGATACCGTGCCGCGCCGGGCACCGGGGCCCAGCTGAGGAGCGGGATCGAGTCCACCATCGCCGAGTCGAGGGGCGCCACGAGCGACACGTCGACTCGCTGCGCCAGGATCGACACCGGCGAGACACCCGGGACGCGGGCAGGCTCGGTCAATGGCGCCAGGCCGCTCTCGAGGCCGTCACGCGCACCGCGCGCGAGGTAGGTATTGCCGACGCCCGGGGTGGCGTCGAAGATGAGCGCGCGCATGCGGTACTCGTTCACGCCGGTCGAAAACGTATGGGTCGGTGCGGACACGAAATCGGTGGCCGGGCGGAAGCCCTCGCCCGCGGGGTCGACGTAGAGCCGGAATCCGTTCGTGGTCGAGCTGTCGTAGACCACGCCGTAGACGACGACCTGGGAGCTGTCGGAGGGACTGATCGGCTGGACATCCGCCAGCAGCAGGGCAGAATCCCCCTGCCCCTCGGGGCGGAAGCCCGCCAGGCTGCCGTCATGGGTGCCGCAGCCCGCCAGAGCCAGAGCGAGCCCGAGCACGAGCACGCAGGCCACCATCCTCATCCGATCTCCTTTCGGCGTCACGTCAGGCCGCCTTCGCCCGCGTCACGCCCTTCTTCCTGTCGAGCCAGTTCCAGATGTCGAGCGCCAGCGCCGAGGCCACGAAGATCGACGAATAGGTTCCGAACACGACGCCCGCGAGCATCGCGAGCGCGAAGTCGTTGATCACCTCGCCGCCGAAGACGAAGAGCGCGAGAGTGGCGAGGAAGACCGTGAGCGAGGTGATGATGGTGCGCGACAGCGTCTCGTTCATCGCGGTGTTCATCATCTCCTCGTGACTCAGCTTGTGCAGCTGCTTCGAGCGTTCCCGGATCCGGTCGAAGACCACGATCGTGTCGTTGATCGAGAAACCGGCGAGCGTCAGGAGCGCGGCGATGACCGTCAGCCCGACCTCCCGGTTCAGGAAGCAGATCACGCCGAACGCCAGGAAGACGTCGTGGAAGAGCGCGATCACGGCGCCGACCGCGAACTTGAACTCGTAGCGGATGCCGACGTAGACCAGGATCGCCCCGAGCGAAAGCAGGATCGCCCACAACGCCTTGCCGCGCAGCTCGTCCCCGACCTTGGGGCCGACCGCCTCGATGCGGCGCAGCGTCGGGTTCGACTCCGGGTTGATCCGGATCAGGGCTTTCTGCATCTCGGAGAAGGGGTCTTTCTTCGCGTCCTGGGTGCCGATCCGGATCAGGAACTCGTCCCCGTTGCCCGAGGACTGGATTTCCGCGCCCCGGAAGCCGGCGGCATCGAGCGCCCGGCGCACATCGTCGGCCGGAACGGTCTTCGCAGTCTGGATCTGCAGGAGCGTGCCGCCCGTGAAGTCGACCGAGTAGCGCGGACCCCCGTGGACCACGAGCCAGGCCACGACGGCCAGCATGGTGGCGAGCGAGAAGGCATAGAAGTACTTGCGGTACTTCATGAACGGGATATTCGTGTCGTGCAGAAGCTGGATCATGGCCTTGGTCTCCGGCTCAGATGGACAGCCGGGTCAGGGTCCGGCGATGGGTGATGATGTCGTAGATCATGCGCGTGAAGAACACCGCCGTGAACAGGTTCGCAATCAGGCCCAGCGCGAGCGTGATCGCGAAGCCCTTGATCGGTCCCGTCCCGAACTGGAAGAGGAACAGCGCCGACAGCAGCGTCGTGACGTGGGCGTCAAGGATGGTGCGGAACGCGTTCTTGTAGCCGAGTTCGATCGACGACCGGATCGACTTGCCGTGCCGCATCTCCTCGCGGATGCGCTCGAAGATCAGCACGTTGGTGTCGACCGCCATGCCGACCGTCAGCACGATGCCCGCGATGCCCGGCATCGTGAGGGTCGAGCGCAGGCCCGCCATCCCCGCGAACAGGAGGATGAAATTGAGCATCAGGGCGGCGACTGCGATCAGACCCGAGCCCTGGTAGTAGATCACCATGAAGGCGACCACCAGCAGCGTGCCGATCCATGCCGCCTTGAAGCCGGCATCGATCGAGTCCTGGCCGAGCGAGGGTCCGACCGAGCGCTCCTCGATGATGTCGACCGGGGCCGGCAGCGCGCCGGCCTTGAGGACGATCTCGAGGTCCTTCGCGCTCTTGGCGTCGAACGAGCCGGTGATCGAGGCGTTGCCGCCGGGGATCCGCTCCCGGATCGACGGCGCCGAGCGCACCGCGTCGTCGAGCACGACCGCGAGCTGCCGGCCGACGTTCTGCGCCGTGACCCGCGCGAAATCGGACTGGCCCTTGCCCGACATCTTCATCGAAACGCCCCAGGCGCCGGGCGTGTTCTGGTCAAGCTGGTTGCTCATCTGGGCGGTCGAGACCGATCCGCCGGTCATCTCGGCCTCACGCTTGACGACATAGATCCAGCGCCCGGTGCGGCCGGAGTGCGCCTCGTCGGAGCTCCACAGGAGCTGCGACTCCGCCGGGACCGTGGACGCGAGGAACGCCGAGTCGAGGATGGCGTTGACCTTGGGGACGTCGGGCGAGGCGATGAAGCCGCCGCCGCCGAACTGGTCCATGAAGTACGAGGTCAGGGGCCGCGCGATCACGGAAGTGTCGACCACGACCTCGCCGGCCCGGGCGCGGGCGGAGAGCGCGATGTCGAGGCGGTTGAAGACCGCGGCCGCCTCGTCCTGGGTACGCACGAGCTTGAACTCGAGCAGCGCGGTCTTGCCGATCAGGTCGATCGCGCGCTGGCGATCCGACAGCCCCGGCAACTGGACCACGATGCGGTTCGTGCCCTGGCGCTGGATGATCGGCTCGGCCACGCCGAACTGGTCGATGCGGTTCCTGATGACCTCGATCGCGCGCTCGACGGCGGTCTTGGCCTCTTCGGGCGGCAGCTTGCTGGCATCCACCTCGAGGACGAGGTGCATGCCGCCCTGAAGGTCGAGTCCGAGCGGGATCGCCTTCTCACGCAGCTTCGCGGCGGGCGTGTCCTTGGTCGAGGCGAGACGCTCCGCCACTGGAAGCTGGTAGAAGCGGAACGTGGGCCAAAGCATGTAGGCCGACACCAGGACGGCGCCGACGACGAGCACGAGCTTCCATTGAATCGAGTTCATTCGATGACCCAGGGTGCGTACGGGAGACAGCCGGCGGGCACTACCGGACCCGCGCCCCCCGACCGTGAGATCGGGGGCCGGCAACAAGGCCCGGCACAACGGACTTGGAAACCGAGAGCGGCAGTCTAGCCGCCCGGCCGAGGGCTTGTCAACGACCGTGAAGGCCGTGACTTACGCCCGCCGGCCGGGCGCTTTGAGGCCTTAGCGCAGGCGTCCGGCGGTCACCGTCTTGAGCAATTGCCCCTGGCGGACCTGGTCGTCCTCCTCCATCCCGTTGAGCAGCGCCAGCTGGGCCGTCGAGGCGCCACGCGAGGCCATGTTGGAGACCACGCTCGCGAACGTGCCCGAGCGCGGGGCTGCCACCAGCTTGAGATGCGCCGGCGATGCCGACAGCCGGTTGGCATCGGTCAGGCGGCGGATCGACCGCGCCGAGTCGAGGATTTCCTGCTCCGCGGCATTGCCCGGCTGCCGGGTCTGGCCCAGGACCTGGAACGCGCGGTTCGCGGACTGCCGCACCATGGCGAAGGCCAGCATGCCCGTCTGGCCCTGCTCGTTCTGCACCTGGACGCGCCCGACCCACGCGGGCGAGCCATTGATCGTCTCGTTGCGGCCCTCGGCGCCGACGATCTTGCCCGAGGACTCGAGCTGCGCGACGTACTGGGACGGCGTCAGGTTGTTCGTCGCCACGAGCGAGAGCTGCATCGCCGCGGTCTGGTCGGTCGGCGCCGCCACCACCGTCTGGTGCGTGTTCTGGTGCTTCCAGCCCGACGGGAACTCCATCTGGAACGTCAGCGCGGGGTGGTAGAAGGTGTCGCCCTCGAAGTAGCCCTGCTGCGGGTCCTCGCCGTACACCATTCCGTCGAGCGTGCGCAGAAAGGTGTCGCGGTTGACCTTGAGGTCGTTCCGCGCGCCCACCGCGGCGTTCGCCAGCTGCCGCACCGTGACCTCGCGCGCCGCGGGGTCCGGGTGGGTCGACAGGTAGTTCGGGATATTCGAGCCCGCGGCCTGGCTGATGCGCGACAGCGTGCGGTAGGTGGCCGGCATCTCGCGCGCGTCCCAGCCCGCCTTGACCGAGTACTGGACGCCAAGGTCGTCTGATTCGTTCTCCTGGTTCCGGCTGTACTTGAGGAACAGGAGCCCGAGGCCGGTCTGCGCGACCTGGCCAAACTTCGCGACCGTCGGCGAGAGCACGCCGGCGACACCGAGCCCGAGGTTCGCCAGCGTCTCGCGACTGGCCTGCGCGGCGTAATGGCGCGCGGTGACGTGGCCGATCTCGTGTCCCAGCACGCCGGCGAACTGGGCCTCGGAGTTCAGGTGCGCGAGGATCCCGCGCGTGACGAAGATGTAGCCACCCGGGGCGGCGAAGGCGTTGACCGTCGCGTCGTCGATGACGTGGAACTGCCACGCCAGTGTCGGCCGGTGCGACACCGACGCCAGCTTCTGCCCGATCGTGTTGACGCGCGTGGGCCAGCCGGCGTCCTCGTAGTAGCCGTACTCGGCCTCGACTCCGGCGAGCGCCTGCCGGCCGGCGGAAAGCTCCTGGGCCTCGGAGACGAAGGAGATCTCCTTCCTCCCCGTGACCGGGTTGGTGGCGCAGCCCAGCGCCAGTCCGAACAGGAGCAGCGTGGTGGCGGTGGCGAAGACTTCTCTCGAGTGACGCATGACAGCCTCCTGGCTCAGTTGCAGGTGCGTTCGGCGCCGCTCGGGACGAGGCGCCGCACGGTTCGGGTTGTGAGGTCCCCCACAAGCACCAGAGTGGCCATTCCGACGAACAGCCCGTGTTCCAGGACTCCCGGGATTCCATCCAGCTGCGCAGCCAGCGCCGCCGGGTCTTCGATCTTCGGGAAGCGCGCATCGAGGATGCGGTTTCCCAACTCGGTCACGCAGGCGTCGCCACCCGCCATGCGCAACGTCACGTCGGCGCCCAACCTTGCCAGGCGGCGCTCGACCAACGGCAGGGCCTCGGCCACGACTTCGAGCGGCACGGGGAAGGTCTCTCCCAGGCGGTGGACCAGCTTGGTCTCGTCGACCAGCACCACGAATCGGGCCGAGGAAGCGGCCACGATCTTCTCCCTCGTGTGCGCGCCGCCACCGCCCTTGATCAGGTCGAGGCTGGGCGCGACCTCGTCCGCGCCGTCGACCGTCATGTCCACGATCGGCGCCTCGACCAGCGGCCTGACGGCGAGTCCGGCGCCCCGCGCATGCGAAGCCGCCTGCTCGGACGTGACGACGCAGGTGAGCGCGAGCGCTTCCTCGCGCGCGCGCCGCCCGAGTTGCTCGATGAAGCGTCGCGCGGTGTCTCCCGTACCCAGCCCCACCACCATGCCGTCCTCGACCAGCGCGAGCGCGGCCTCGGCGGCGCGATCGCGCGCGGCGTCGAGCTCGGGCCCGGGACCGGCGGGCGTGGCGGGGGTCAATGCGCCTCCCCGGCGTAGGACTCGCCGACCGGCAGCCGGACCTTGAGGCGGTTCTCGAGTGGCGGGATCGGGCAGTTGTAGTACGGCGAGTAGGCGCACGAGGGGTTGTAGGCCAGGTTCAAGTCGACCAGGTAGCGGCCGTCCGGCTGCGGCGCGACGTCGACGTAGCGCCCACCATGGTAGGAGCCCTTGCCGTTGGTTGCGTCCATGAAGAAGAGGCCCAGGTCGTCCCCGCCCACGCCCGGCTCGAGCAGGCGGTAGGCCGCGAGGCGGACCCTTTTCCCGCCCACCTTGAGCGCGAAGCGCCCGATCCGGAGCGCCGGCCGCGGCTGGCTTTGGGTTGACTCGATCCGGACGGTGTCGGCCTTGCTCTCGCGCGCGAGCGGAATGAGGAACCGGTATCGCGCGTCGTAGGGGTAGTAGGTCGGACCCCTGAAGGTGGCGGTCGCGATCCGCGCGGGATCGAACACGATCACCGCGGGCGCGTTCTGGTAGGACAACCGCACGCGGTAGCGCCCGACCCCGATCGTCCCGGGCTTGAGCGTCGCCGCCCGCATGGCGGAGTCCTTGACCGTGAACGTCGCGCCCAAGTCGAGCGCCTCGACCCGGAAGCCCTCGCCCTCGACTCGCACGCTCGCGTGGTGCGCGCTCACGCCCGAATCGGGGAGCACGACGTCGTTGTCCGTTGCCGAGCCGATCGAGACGGTGCCGCCCCGCGGAATGTCCTCGCGCAGCATTGCGGCAAGTGGCGACATCGGATTGGTATGGAAGTACTCGACGGTTTCCCGGCGGTCCTTGAGCGCGCGCGTCTCGAAGGAATCGGGCAGGGCGCCGGCCGCGCTTGCGCGCGACCAGGCGACCAGGACGACGAGGAGCAAGGCGTTGCGAAGCATGCGCACCCTTCGATCGGGACCATCCGGGCTCACGGCGAGGGGGGACTCGCCTTCCTTCGAAGTGTCGAGAGGGGCGGGGCGGGTGTCAAGGTTTCGGATTGAACCAGCAACGCGCGCCCCAGGAACCACGCCCCCGACACCCCCGCCGCCGTCGACGCGACCAGGATGCCGATCTTCGCCAGCGGCTCGAGCCCGCCCCCGTCCGGGAATGAAAGCGAGGCGACGAACAGCGCGACCGTGAACCCGATGCCGGCCAGCATGCCGACGCCCGCCATGTGGTTCCAGTTCGCGCCCCGCGGCAATTTCGCCCAGCCCTGCCGCACCAGC
>JBKJOC010000057.1:0-6706 GCA_046595725.1 Candidatus Eiseniibacteriota bacterium | reverse complement strand
CGGCAAGCGATGGTCGAGTACGACCACGTCGAAACGGTGCTGCGGAAACAGGTGCGCGGCTGCGGATTCGGCGCTGTCCGCCGTCAATGCCTCCCAGCCAGCGTCACGCAACGCATTTGCGAGCGTGCGAGCAAGAAGAACTTCGTCATCCACGATGAGCACGCTCTTGAGCACATCCCACCTCCAGACTTCTGCACCACGCCAAATGCACCAGTCGTGCCAAGTCGTTGAAAAACAAGGGTGTTAGGAAATCTTACAGGGCAACTTCGTTGTCTTTAAAGGAGTTACGACCTTCGGGCCTGCAGTGCGCCGGGGCGGATGCGGGCCGAACCACGATAGCGCAACGACTTAGCGGGGCGGAGGTGTCGTGTTTCTTTACACTTGACATCGAGGAGAATTTCGAGGTCCTGCATTTGCAACGAGTTAGCCGATTCGTTCGATTTTCTTACATGTCGCGTTCTTTGACAACCGGCTCGTCGTAATCCATGCGCTTGAGTTTCTCGATCAACGTCGGTCGCGAGATTCCGAGGATGCGCGCGGCGCGCGACTTGTTGCCGACGGTCATGCGCATCACCTGCTTGATGTGTCGCTCCTCGATTTCCGCGAGCGAGAGCGAGGAGCGCGACGACACGCCAGGCGCCTCATTCACCGCCTCGGTGATTTCCTGCGGCAAGTGCTCGACGCCGAGCGTCGGCCCCTTCTCGAGCAGGACGATGCGCTCGATCAGGTTGCGCAACTGGCGCACGTTGCCCGGCCACGAGTAGCGCAGCAGGAACTCCGACGCTTCGGGGCTCGCGTTCTTGAAGCTCTTCTTGAACTTCTTGCTGAACTCCGTGAGGAAGTGGTTCGCCAGGAGGAGGACGTCCTCCCCGCGCTCGCGCAGCGGCGGCATCAGGATGCTGACCACCTTCAGGCGGTAAAGCAGGTCCTCGCGGAAGCGGTCCTTCTGCACCTCCTCCTCGAGTCGCTTGTTGGTCGCGGTCACGATTCTGAGGTCGACCGAAATGTTCTCGGTCCCGCCGACGCGCTTGAATTGGCGCTGGTCGATGAAGCGCAGCAGCATGGCCTGGGTGCCGAGCGGCATCTCCCCCACTTCGTCTAGGAACAGGGTGCCCTGGTCGCACAGCTCGACCAGCCCCCGCTTGACCTCGCGCGCGTCGGTGAAGGCGCCCTTCTCGTGGCCGAACAGCTCGTTGTTGAGCAGCGGCTCCTGGAACTGGGAGCAGTTGACCTCGACCAGCGGGAATTCGGCGCGCTCGGACCTGTAATGAAGAGCCCGCGCGGCCAGCTCCTTGCCGGTGCCGGACTCGCCCTCGATCAACACGGTGGTGGCCCCGGACGAGGCGACCCGCTCGAGCAGCTCGCGCAGTTCGACCATCGCGGGGCTGTCCCCGAGGATCTCGTCGGCCACGAAGCGATCGAGCGCCGGACGCTCGAGCTCGCTCTCGCGCGCGAACGCCTGGGCGGCGCTTTCGACCGCCAGCGTGATCTCGTCGAGTTCATAAGGCTTGCGCACGAAGTCGGCCGCGCCCAGCTTCATCGCCTCGACCGCGGAATCGACGTCGCCATAGGCGGTGATCACGATCACCTGCGTGTCCGCCGCCGTCGCCTTGACGCGCCTCAAGACCGACAGCCCGTCGGTGTCGGGCAGACGCATGTCGAGGATCGCGACCTGGGGACGAATGCGCTCGACCAGCTCGACGCCGGCGGAACCGGTCGCCGCGGACTCGACGCGATAGCCGCGCGCCCTGAGCACCTTGGTGAGCGACTTGCGGATCAGGAGTTCGTCGTCGATGACGACCACGTTGGGGTTCAAGACTTCTCGCCCGAGTCGACCGGTAGCGGGAACGAGGCGCGGAAGGTCGCGCCGCCCGAGGAGTTGTTCTTGGCGGTGATCACGCCGCCGTGGTCGCGCACGATCTGGAGCGAGATCGAGAGTCCGAGCCCCGTCCCCATCGAGCGCGTGGTGAAGAAAGGATCGAAGATCTTCTCCATCGCCTCGCGCGGGATCCCCTTGCCGGTGTCGGAGAACGACACGTCGACGAAGGAGCGCCGCGTGCGGTAGCGCCTGACCCCGGTGACGAGCGTGAGCCGGCCGCCCTGCGGCATGGCCTGGATCGCGTTCAGGCAGAGATTGAGGAAGACCTGCTGGACGAGGTCGGGATCGAGCCAGACTTCCGGGAGGTCCTCGGCGAAATCGCGCTCGAGCGTGACGCCCTGGTCCGCGAACTGGAGCTCGATCCCGGCCAGCGTCTTCTCGATCACGCCGTGGACGTCGGCCAGGGCCGGGCGGCCGCTCTGCGGGCGGGCGAACAGGAGCAGGCCGGTGATGATCTGCTCGATCCGGTCGAGCTCCTTGATGACGTCGTCCAGGTCCTCGCGCCGCGAATCGGCCGGCTTGAGCTTGCTCGAGACGAACTGGACGGTGGTGCGGATCCCGGTCAGCGGATTGCGGATCTCGTGGGCGACATAGGCCGACAACTCCCCCAGGGAGACCAGGCGATCGATCTTCTTCTGGAACTCGCCGTCCTCCGTCTCGGCGACCGCGTCGGCGAGCACGACCGAGCCCAGCACCTCGCCGCTCTCATTGCGCATCTGCACGGCCTCGGCCTTGAGCGTGACCTCGCGTCCTTCGGCCTGGAGCTTGAACTCGCGGGATTCGGAAGAGGCGCCGCGCAGCCAGCGCGCGTCGATGCCCTGGAACAACTCACGTGCGGACACCCCGACCAGCGACTCGGGCTGGACGCCGAGCAGTTCCTCGATGCGCCGGTTGGCGTAGAGCACGCGGCGGTCGCGATCGAGCGCGACCACCACCTGGTCGAGTGCATCGAGCACCTGCGCGGTCAGGCCGGGCGGCGCAAGATCAGGCTGGGGAGCGACGATGTCTTCGGCGGCGGATTTGACGGCCATTGGACCTTCGGCCTCTCGACGGTCGACCTGGACCGCGACACGATCGCGCCTGAACCTTCCGTGACGCGAACGAGGCGAAGTTCGGGCAAGTGCGCTGCGAGGTCAACGAATTTCGGACGCGTGAGGGCGCGCGCGTGGAGCCGAAGGGCGCGATCGGCGCGCGTTGTCGCGCTGCTCCCGCCGTGATACACTCCTCGCGTCTCTGCCGCGCACTCACTCGGACGCACGATGATCCCGCTCCCGGTGGCGGCACACCCCAATCGGAGTTCCCGACGCATGCTCAAGCACTTTCGCAGCGGGTCGAAGCGCATTCGCACCCTGTGGTGGGTTCTGACGATCGGAACCGTGGTGACGTTCATCGGCGGCTTCATCTTCATCTTCGGCTCGGGGGCGGGCGACTCGAGCAGGTCGACGGACGCTCCCGCGGTCGTCGGTTCGGTCGGCGATGCGCAGATCAGCCAGGGCGACCTGGCGAACGCGACCCAGACCGCGCTCGCTCAGTACAAGGCCCAGTACGGCACCGATCCGGCAGGCCGCGACGCGGCGATCCTCCATGAACAGGTCTGGAACAACCTGGTGACCGAGCGCGCGATCGCGGCCGAGGCCAAGCGCCTCGGGATGCGCGTCACCGATTCCGAGATCGTGTTCGCGGTCAAGAACACCCCGCCGCCCGACGTGGCGCAGAACCCGGCGTTCCTGACCAACGGCCGCTTCGACCCGGCAAAGTGGGGCCAGGCCCTGAGCGACCCCACGGTCAACTGGAGCCCGCTCGAGGACCGCATGCGCAAGACGCTGCCCGGCCAGCGGCTCGAGGAGCGCGTGATCGCCGGCGTCAAGATCTCCGAGCCCGAACTCAAGCGCCTCTATGACCTCCAGTACCAGAAGGCGGTCGCCACGGTCGCGCTGCTCCCGCTCGACATGGCGCCGATCGACTCCTCGAAGCTCAACGAGACGGCGCTCAAGGCGTACCACCAGGCGCATGCCGGCGACTTTGTGGGACCCGAGCAGGCCGAGGCCGAAGTGGTCTCGATCCCGCGCACGGTCGGGCCCGAAGAGGACCGGAGTGCCAAACTGGAAGCCGAACAGATCGTCAAGGACGCTCGCGGCGGCGTGGACTTCGCCCAGATCGCGCGCGAGCGCTCCGAGGGTCCCTATGCCGAGCAGGGCGGCGACCTGGGGCAGGACGTGCCGCTCTCGCGCATGCCCGGTCCGCTTCAGGCGGTGCTTTCGACCATGCCGATCGGCGGCATCACCGACCCGATCCGCGAGGGCAACACCTACTTCGTGTTCAAGCTCAACGACAGAAAGGTCGTCAACGGCGAGCCTTCCGTCCGGCTGTCGCAGATCCAGAAGCCGATCCGCCCCTCGCAGGAATCCCTGACGCGCGACCGCGACCTGATCGTCAAGCTGCGGAAGGATGCCTTAAGCGGCAAGCTCGGCGCGGCCGCGGCCAAGCGCCAGCTGGCCTCGGTCAACACCGGCTATTTCGGCCAGAGCGAGTACGTGCCGATGTTCATCCAGATGCCGCAAATCCAAGTGTGGGCGATGACGGCGAAGCCGGGCGAGGTCAGCCGCGCCTATTCCAACGAGAACGGCTGGGTGGTCGCGCAGGTGACGGGCCACCGGGACGCGGGTCCGCGTCCCTACGACGCGGTGAAGGCCGAGGTGCGCCAGGCGCTCGAGCTGTCGCTGCGGCAGGCCGCACCGATGGCGACCGCGCAGAAGATCGTCGGCGCGGTCCGCTCGGGGCAGCCGCTCGAGGCGGCGGGCGCCGCCAACGGCGCCGTGGTGTTCCAGACCGCGCCGTTCGCGCGCACGACCCCGGATCCCCGCCTGACGGTCGCGCCGCGCGCGGTCGGCATGGTGTTTGGCCTCGGCGTCGGCCAGACCGGCGCACCGGTCGCGACTACGAACGGAGTCCTGATCGTGCGCAAGGATGGCGCGCAGGATGGGTCGATCGCACAATTCGACTCGCTCAAGGCGTCGCTCAGCCAGACGCTCTTGTCGAGCCGCCAGCGCCGATTCGTCACGGCGTGGGTGCAGAAGACGCTCGCCGGTAAGAAGATCGAGGACAAGCGCCCGGAAGTCGAAGAAGCGAATTAAGTCCGCGCTTGGACAACGAAAAAAGCGGGGACCGCCTCGCGGCGGTCCCCGCTTTTCTTGTGCCTCGATTTCGGCGTCCGCAAATCGCCGGTCAGGCCTGGGGCGTCGTGTCCTTGCGGATCGGGGCCTCGGGCTCCCTCGGGTCCACTTCCGAGGTCAACTCGCGCGTGGCTTTCTTGAACTCGCGCATCCCCTGGCCGAGGTTGCGTGCGACCTTGGGGATCTGGTTCGCCCCGAACAGCACCAGGATCGCCACGAAGATGATCAACAGTTCACCCATTCCGAGCTGCGGCATCGTCCCTACCCCCGGTCGTTCGGGTCCTTGCCCTCACCCCACGGCGAGCGGCCCCGATCCTTCCCCACCACCACGGTGACATCCGCTTCCGAGCGCGCCCGCTGCGTCACGCGGCTGACGTCCCCGAGATAGCGCATCACCTCGCGTGCGGGCCGATCATCGTCCGTACGCGCGACCACCAGGGTGCGCAGGTAGTCATAGCGATCGGCCGACCCCACGAGCACTACATTAAACCCTCCCTCGCGCAGATACGATGCCAGTTTCGCGGCCGCGCCGGGCTCGCCCGAGCCGTTCAGGACCTCGATGCGCACCGGGGCCTCGGGGCGCGGCCCCTCGGGCGGCGCGGGGGCGTTCACTCGGGCGGCCTCGCGCACGGGATTCCGCGCCCCGGGGCCCCACCAGCGCCACGCGGCGGAGCCGCCGAGAAGCAACACCAGGACGAGCAGCGCCGGAACGAGCCATCCCCGGGGGCCGCCCCCGCCGCCCCCGTCAAAGGGCCGGTGCGTGCCGCCACGGGCGCTGCGCGCCCGGGCCCGCGTCATCCCTTGAGCCGGGCCAGCGCCTTTACGAGCCGCTCGTAGCTGACGGAGAGATCCTCGGGCAGCACCTTGGTGTCGCCGATCACGCTCATGAAGTTGGCGTCGCCGCCCCAGCGCGGCACCAGGTGGATGTGCAGGTGCCCGACCACGCCGGCACCCGCGCAGTGTCCGAGATTGATGCCGAGGTTCATGCCCTGCGGCTGGTAGACCTTCCCGATCGCGCGCTCGGCGCGGGAGACCATGCGCCAGACGTCCACGCGCTCGGGAGCGGTCAGCGCGGACACGGTGCCCTTGTGCCGGTTGAGCGCCACCATCGAGTGACCGGTGTTGTAGGGAAACGCGTTGAGCACGAGGAAGGCGTGGCGGCCGCGCTCGAGGATCCAGCGCTTCTCGTCGTCGCCCTTCCTGACCAGCGAGCAGAACAGGCAGCCCTTCGGCTTCCTTGCCTTGGAGACGAACTTCATGCGCCAGCCCGCGAACATGCGCTGCATCAGCCCTCCGTGCCGCGCGCCAGGAACGCGCGCTCCGCATCCACCAACTGGTCGGCCGTGTTGACGCCGAGCACTTCGCCCGGATCCGGAACCTTGAGGGCGAGGATGACGCGCCCGGACGCCTTGAGCAGCGCGATGGTATCGGTGAGGTAGAACTCGCCCTGGCGGTTGTCGTCGGTCACACGGTCCAGCGCCTCGGTCACCGCTCTACGGTCGAACACGTAGTCCGCGCTGTTGATCTCGAGTAGAGCGCGCTCGGCTTCGCTCGCGTCGCGGTGTTCGACGATGCGCTCGACGTCGCCCGAGGGCGCGCGCACGATGCGGCCGTACCCGGTCGGGTCGTCGAGGTCGGCGGTCAGGATCGTGGC
>JBKJOC010000386.1:0-7201 GCA_046595725.1 Candidatus Eiseniibacteriota bacterium | reverse complement strand
CATGCACCTGCAGTTCGTCGAGCCGTCCAAGCGCTACGCCGACCTGATCGTTCCCGAGGGCGGCCACAACCGGGTCGCGATCGACCTCATGAAGGTCAAGATCAAGGACCTGCTGCGGGAGCGCGACGCGGTCTAGCGGGTCGAGAGAAAACGATCGAGCGAGAGCGCCCCACCGCCCCGGATCACCAGCGCGAACGCAAGCGGGATCCCGAGCAGGAAATACTCGATCCCCTCGCCCGCCTGCTTGCCGCCCCAGTTCATGAAGAAGCCGTTCGGCAGATGAACGGACAGCGCGGCCACGAGGAAGATCGCCAGCACGCCAAGCGCGGCCACGCGCGTGCCAAGCCCGACCAAGAGCAGGACCGCACCGACCGACTCGGCCAGGATGACGAGCCATCCCAGCGGTTCGGGGATGCCCATCCGGGCGAACCCGGCGAGCGTCGCCTCGGGCCCGCGACCGCCGTAGCAGCCGAACATCTTCTGCATGCCGTGGGGCAGCATCACGACGCCGAGTGCAATGCGCAGAAGCGTCAGGACGAGGTCGTTCGAAGTGGCAAGGAGCTTGCGCAAGGCGGCCTCCGGGTTGACTGCGAGTGGTTGACTTCGAGTTCTGAACATGCGGCAGCGCGGCCTTGCCGTGATGCTGTCGTCCCCACCCAAGCGGCAGGAGACCCGCCATGACCCAAGCCGTGCTGACGACCTCGAACGGGATGCTGACCTTTCTCTACGATTTCAATCACGCCGCGATCACGCGCAATTGAGACACGCTGACGCATCCAAGCCGCTCGACCCCGCAGGGGCGCGGCCCTTTCACCAGATGCTCGCCGATCTGGAGGAGACGCAGCAGCGAATTCGGCGCGGACTCGAGCGCCTGGCGCCCGAGGAGCTCGATCTCAAGCACGAGGAAGGCGCGAAGCAGCCGCGCGGCGCCCGGCTGCACTTCTTTCATTTCCACGAGGCGTACGCGGGCCAGCTCGGGCTGCTGCGCCGGATGGCCGGGAAGGCCGGCGCGATCTAGCTCCCGCTCCGCAGCGCGCGGGCGCGCGCCCGCAGCGCCTCGGCGCGCGGAGCGTTGCGCGCGTCCTCCTCGAGCGCGGCCTCGCACTCGAGCAGCTGCGCGTATCCGTCCGCCGCCTCGCGCGTCCGCAGGATTCCGCGCACGGTGTCGACATCGACCGCGCCAAGCGTCGCGTAGCTCACGCCGAGTGCACCGGCCGCGCCTTCCTCGAGCGCCGCTCGCGCGTCTTCCGGGCGTCCCGCCTCCCGGAACCCGAGGGCGCGGGCGATCACCCGGGCCAGTTCGGCGAGCTGGCGCTTGAGGTAATCTTTTTCGCGAAAGGCCATGGGGAGACTCTAGCACCGGGCTGGAACCGCGGCCGGCCGCCCGGAGTACCTCAAGGCAGTCCCCCACCGCGAGGTACCCGTGCTCCGCCTGATCGTCATTTCGGCCGCCCTGAGCGCGCTGTTCATGCTCCCTTCTCCCGCCGGGGCCAAGATCCCCGACCCCCGCTTCAGCCAGGTCGACTTGCTGCTGCTTGGCTCCGCCGGCGGGACTCACGCCTTCCGGGTGACCGCCCGCGACGTCACCAGCGCCCCCCTCAACGCGGTGCCGATCCTGCTCGACTTCTCGGCCACGACCGCGCGCCTCTATTCGGTGCAGGAGCCGGGGGCCACGCTCGATTGCGCAGCACGCACGCTGACCCGGTGGACGGGAAGGGACGGCGTGGCCACGTTCAACGTTCGCTTTGGCGGATACGCGGACGGTGGGCGGATTCAGGTGTCGGCGAACGGGGTCGTGCTCTCGACCATCCCGGCGCGTTCGACGGACATGGACGCGCTCCAGGGATGCGGGATGGGGGATCTCGGGATGTTCGCGCCGCTCTACCTCAATCGGGCGACGAACCGCCCGGATACGGATTTCAACAACTCGGGGGGAGCGATTGACCTGGCGGACCTCTCGATCTTCGTCCAGGACCTGCTGGACGGAGCGAGCGGAACGTATTGCCCGTGATCGCAGCCGGGCTACCCGCCCCGGGGCGGATACCACAACGTGATCGCCGCCCGGCCCCGCGCTCCGAGGCGGATAGAATCGTGATCGCCGCCAGGTCACCCGCCCCGGGGCGGATACCAACGTGAACTGCAACTCGTCCCGGAACGACTCGTGAGATTTTTAACGTGTTGTACAACAAGCATTTGAACGCACGTGGCGGTTCCGGTGACTCACTCTGGAGCGAGTCGACTGAACCCGCTCCGGAACCAGGATACGAAAACTCCTACTTGTTCACTCTGGATTCTGGAAACGACGATCTGGCGATCACCGCCGGTCGAAATGGAGCGGCCGCAATTTTGGGGGCACTCGTTGACCACGGCCGTATTGCGCCTTAGATTGCCGGGGCCATGAACGAGACCCGCCCCACCAGATCCGGCTGGATCGAAGTCGTCGTCGGACCGATGTATTCCGGGAAGACCGAGGAGCTGATCCGTCGCCTGCGCCGGGCCCAGATCGCCCGGCAACGGGTCGAGATCTTCAAGCCCTCGATCGACACCCGGTACGGGTCGGACCACATCGTTTCCCACAGCGAGCACAAGATCCCCTCGCGCCTCGTCGCCGTTGCCGCCGATATCCTCGCCCACGCCGACGAAGCCGAGGTCATCGGCATCGATGAGGGCCAGTTCCTGGGAGCCGAGCTGCCGCAGGTGGTCAATACGCTGGCCGACAAGGGGAAGCGGGTCATCGTCGCCGGCCTCGACCAGGACTACCGCGGGCTGCCGTTCGAACCCATGCCCCAGTTGCTCGCGATCGCCGAATACATCACCAAGACGCTCGCCATCTGCGTCGTGTGCGGGGAGCCGGCGAGCCGGACCCAGCGCAATCGCGCCGAAGGCGGGCGCGTCGTCGTCGGGGGCGCGGGGCTCTACGAGGCCCGCTGCCGCCGCTGCCATACGGTGCCGACCGAGGACCAGACTGCTGGCCCGGGCGCCCAAAAATCCGCGGAGCCTGTGGCTCCGCCCGTCCAGGAGATCGCATGAACGTCCTCGTCCGCCACAGCCGCTCGTTCACATCCTTCACCCGCCGTGCCGCCTCGGGGCTCGACGCCCTGGGCGCGGCCTTCGCCCTCGCCGTGGTCGCGGTCGCCCTCTCCGGGGTGGTCGGGCTGGGAGGCGGCTGCGGACCTAGGAAGGACGGCGCGGCGAGTGACTCGACGAAGACCGGCGCCAACGCGTCGAACGTCAAGGTCGGGCTCGTGTTCGACGTCGGCGGCCGCGGCGACCAGTCGTTCAACGACTCCGCGTACTCCGGGCTCGAGCGCGCGATGAGCGAACTCGGCATCCCCAAGGAGAACGTCGAGTACATCGAGCCGGGCGAAGGCGGCGATCGCGAGTCGGCGTTGCGCCAGATGGCGAACGGACCCTACGACGTCATCTTCGGCATCGGCTTCCTGTTCTCGGACGACGTGCTCTCGGTGGCGAAGGACTTCCCGGCGAAGAAGTTCGCCTGCGTCGACATGAACGTGCCGGCGGACGGCGTCCTGCCCGCGAACGTGGTCGCGCTCAAGTTCAAGGAGGAGGAAGGCAGCTACCTCGTCGGCGCGCTGGCGGGCTGGCTGTCGAAGACCCACAAGGTGGGCTTCGTGGGCGGCATGCAGATTCCCCTGATCAAGAAGTTCGAGGCCGGCTACGTTGCGGGCGTCAAGAAAGCCGATCCCGCGGCGAGCGTGGACGTCAAGTACGCGGGCGTCGACGGCAACGCGTTCAAGAACCCGACCAAGGGCAAGGAACTCGCGCTCGCGATCTACAACGCCGGCGCCGACATCATCTACCACGCCTCGGGCTCGACCGGCCTCGGCGTGTTCGAGGCCGCGCGCGAGAAGGACAAGTACGCGATCGGCGTCGACTCCGACCAGGAGTCCGCGATGCCGGGCCGCGTCCTCACCAGCATGATCAAGCGCGTCGACGTCGCGGTCTTCAACACCATCAAGGATGTAAGGGACAACACGTTCCCCGCGGGCCAGACGCACGTCTTCGGCCTCAAGGACGGCGGCGTGGATTACGTCTACAACGAGAAGAACAAGGCCATGATCCCCGACAACGTGCACCAGAAGGTCGAGGATCTTCGCGCCCAGATTGTCTCGGGTGCGATCGTCGTTCCCTCGGAATAGTCCCATCTCGCGAAGCGCAACCCTCCATCCCTCGCGCCACGTCATGAGCCAGTTCGCGGTTCAGCTCGAAGCCATCACCAAGTCCTTTGGGCGGCTCCTCGCCAATGATCGGGTCGACCTTCGGGTCGAAGCGGGAACGATCCACGCGCTGGTGGGCGAGAACGGCGCGGGCAAGACCACGCTGATGAAGATCCTGTTCGGGCTCTACCAGCCCGACTCGGGGGTGGTGCGCCTGCAAGGAGAGGTCGCCCGGCTGCGCTCCCCCGCCGACGCGCTCGCCAGGGGCGTCGGCATGGTGCACCAGCATTTCATGCTGGTCCGCCCGTTCACCGTCGCCGAGAATCTGACCATCGGCCACGAGGCGACGAAGGGCCCCTTCCTCGACAACACGCGCGCCATCGCAGAGGTCTCGGCGCTGTCCGAGCGCCATGGCCTGCGCGTCGATCCGACCGCCAGGGTCGAGAACCTGTCGGTCGGCGAGGAACAGCGGGTCGAGATCCTGAAGGCGCTCTACCACGGCGCGAAGATCCTCATTCTCGACGAACCCACCGCCGTGCTCACCCCGCAGGAAACCGAGGATCTCTTCAGGGTTCTGCGCACGCTCAGGGCGCAGGGCACGACGATCATCCTGATCACGCACAAGCTGCGCGAGGTGCTCGAGGTCACGGACAACGTGACGGTGATGCGCGGCGGCAGGACGGTCGGCGAGCGCAAGACCGCCGAGACCTCGATCCCCGAGCTGGCCGAGCTCATGGTCGGACGCCCGGTGCTGCTCGAGGTGCCGAAGGGTCCGGCGAAGCCGGGCGCGGCCGTGCTCGAGATCGCCAACCTGGAGGTCCTCGACGAGCGCGGGCTCCCGGCGGTGCGCGGGCTCTCGCTCGACGTGCGGGCGGGCGAAATCGTCGGCATCGCGGGCGTCGAGGGCAACGGGCAGAACGAGTTGGTCGAGGCGCTGACGGGGCTCAGGCGCTGGAAGGGGGGCGACGCCAAACTGCACGGGACGAGCCTGAGGGGACTGTCGCCGCGCGCGATCGCAGCCCAGGGGGTCTCCCACGTGCCGGCCGACCGCTGGAAGCGCGGCCTGGTCCTCGATTATACCCTCGAGGATAACGTCATCTTCGGCCGCCACCGGGAGCCCGGGTTCGGCAAGGGCTTGACGTTCGACCGCGGCGCGGTGCGCGCCTTTGCAGATCTCATGCTCGAGACCTTCGACGTGCGCCCCCGCCGGCGCGACGCGCGCGCGCGCCAGCTCTCGGGCGGAAACCAGCAGAAGGTGATCGTCGCGCGCGAGTTCACGCGCGAGGGCGACCTGCTGCTCGCGGCCCACCCCACGCGCGGCATCGACCTGGGCGCGATCGAGTTCATCCACAAGGAAGTCGTCAAGAGCCGGGACAAGGGCCGCGCGGTGCTGGTCGTCTCGGCCGAGCTGGGCGAGCTGCTCTCGCTGGCGGATCGCATCGTGGTCCTGTACGAGGGGCGGATCGCGTTCGAGGCCCCCGCCTCCGCGACCAACGAACGCGAGCTCGGCGAGTACATGACTGGCCGCCAGAAAGCCAGCGCGTGAGCGATCCGAAGCCCGCGAGCGGAGCGCTCCTCATCGCGGCGGGCCCCGTGATCGCAGTCGTGCTGGCCTTGTTGGTGGGCGCGGCATTCATCGCCGCGGTGGGCAAGGATCCGTTCGCCGTGTACGGGCACATGGCGGTCGGCGTGTTCGGCAACGCCTACGGCATCGGGCAGGTGCTGTTCCGCGCCACGCCGCTGATCTTCACCGGGCTCGCGGTCGCGCTCGCGTTCCGCGCCGGACTGTTCAACATCGGCGCCGAGGGGCAGTTGGTCATGGGCGCGTTCGCCGCCGGCGTCGTGGGCGCGGCGTTCAAGGACCTGCCGGCGCCGCTGCTGCTGCCGTTGACGCTGCTCGCGGGCATGGGCGCGGCGGCGCTGTGGGCGCTGCCGCCCGCGCTGCTCAAGGCGAAGGTCGGCGCGCACGAAGTGATCAACACCATCATGATGAACTTCATCGCGCTCGCACTCGTCCAGTACCTCGGGCACTTCGCGTTCGAGCACGCAACCGTCCACACCGCCCCGATCGGCGCGGGCGCGAGGATCGCGCGCTTCGAGGAGTTCCTCCCGATCTTCCGCGGCTCGCCGCTGAATCTCTCCCTGGTGCTCGCGCTCGTCGTCGCCGCGCTCGTCGGGTGGCTCCTGTGGCGCACGCGCTTCGGCTACGAGCTGCGCGCGGTCGGCCTGTCGCCGACGGCGGCCGAGTACGCGGGCATCAACGTGCCGCGCACCTGGATCATTGCGCTCTGCCTCTCGGGCGCGCTGGCGGGCCTCGTGGGCGCGAACTTCGTCCAGGGCTACAAGGGCTACTTCGAGTCCGGCTTCTCGGCGGGCATCGGCTTTCTCGGGATCGCGGTCGCGCTGCTCGGGCGCAATCACCCGATCGGCGTCGTGGTGGCCTCGCTGTTCTTCGCCGCGCTCGGCTATGGCGGCCTCGTGATCAACACCGAGGTGCCCAAGGAGTTGGTCGAAATCCTGCAAGCGATCGTGATCCTGTTCGCCATCACCATCCATGTCGTGATCGAGCGCTGGCTCAGGGGGCGCGCATGAGCGACGGCGGCTTCGTGATCGTGCTCGCGTTCATCGCGCAAATGGTACGGATCTCGGTGCCCTACGCGCTGGCCGCGGTGGGCGGCACGATGTCCGAGAGGGGCGGCGTGATCAACATCGCGCTCGAGGGAATCCTGCTGCTCGGCGCGCTCGGTTACGTGCTGGGCGCGCATTACACGCAGAACCCGTGGGTCGGGCTGCTCGCGGCGGCCCTGGCCGGGCTGCTCACCGCCGCGCTTCATGCGATCGTCACGGTGGCGTTCAAGGCCGACCAGATCACCTCGAGCCTCGGGATCAACCTGGTGGCGTTCGGACTGACACGATTCGTGCTCAAGTCGATCTTCGGCTCGAGCAGCAACTCGGCGCGCGTGGTCGGGCTTCCCGAGTGGTCGCTCGGCGGACTCGGCACCATCCCCGGCCTGGGCTCGCTG
>JBKJOC010000164.1:0-8972 GCA_046595725.1 Candidatus Eiseniibacteriota bacterium | reverse complement strand
TCGCATCGGGACGGGTTCGGAGACGTCCCCGGGCCAGGCTGCTGTCGACGTGCAAGGCGCCCGGCCGGGCCAGGTGTTCATCGTCAGCGTCAAGTATTCGCTCAAGAGTTTGGTCGGTACGCCGTTCGATCCCGCATCCGGCGTGCGCTACGACTTCCGGACGTTGATCGACGGAGTCATGGTCGACTTCGATCCGGATGGAATCCAGCTCGGCACGCCGGCTGTGACCGGAGTCGATGACCCGCCGATCCAGGTTGATGCGCCGGAACTGTATCGTCCGATCCCGAATCCCTTCAGCGTGGGGGTGAGCATGTCCTACCGGGTCGCAACGCCGGAGGATGTCGTGAACATCCGGGTCTACGATCTCGCGGGGCGCCTCGTGCGGATCCTCGCAACTGGACCGCAGACTCCCGGCATCCATGCGGCCCGGTGGGACGGACGCGACATGAACGGAGCCGCGGTCCGCAAGGGCCTGTACTTCGTGCGCGCGCGCGTGGCGGGTCTGGAGCGGCGAGCCACGATCACGTTCGTCAACTGACCCCGTCGGGGGACCTCGATTCGCGCGCAGCCAAAGTGGATCGGGGTTCCCCGGGTTGGGGCGGTGTCGGCTCGTGAACATGCGGCTTCGGCTGGGATGAGGTAGGTTCCCAAGATGTCCCTCATCCCCGGAAGCCGCCTCGGGCCTTACGAAATCGTCGCCCCGCTCGGCGCGGGCGGCATGGGCGAGGTCTACCGCGCGCGTGACGCGCGACTCGGCCGCGATGTTGCGATCAAGGCGTTGCCGGCCGAGTTCAACGCCGATCCCGAGCGCCTGGCCCGATTCCGCCGCGAGGCTCAGATGCTGGCGTCGCTCAACCACCCGAATATCGCCGCGATTTACGGGCTCGAGGAGTCGTCCGGCGCGCCGCATCTCGTCCTCGAACTGGTCGAGGGGGAAACGCTCGCGGCACAACTCAAGCGTGGGCCACTGTCGCCGCCCGAGGCCCTGCGTCTCGGCATCCAGATCGCTTCCGCCCTGGAAGCGGCGCACGAACGAGGCGTCGTGCACCGGGACCTCAAGCCCGGGAACGTCATGATCACGCCGCGCGGCACCGCAAAGGTGCTGGACTTCGGTCTCGCCAAGAGCGACGCGCCCCTCCCGCCGAGCGGCGACCTGTCCGAATCTCCGACCATGACCATGCAGGCCGGCGCGACTCTGGAAGGCGTGATCCTCGGCACCGCTGCCTACATGAGCCCCGAGCAGGCGCGCGGCAAGCCGGTCGATCGGCGCAGCGACGTGTGGTCGTTCGGTTGCGTGCTGTTCGAGTGCCTGGCCGGGAGCCCGCCCTTCGGCGGCGACACCGTGTCCGACCGGATCGCGCGGATCCTCGAGCGCGAGCCGACCTGGACGGCGCTGCCCGCAGGAGCGTCTCCTCGCGTGCGGGAGATCCTCAGGCGCTGCTTGCGCAAGGAAGCCGATGCACGCCCGCGTGATATCCGCGATGTGAGGCTCGAACTGGAGGAGATCACCGGGGGCGGCGCCAAGGCCGACGCCGGGCGCGAGAAGTCGATCGCCGTGCTGCCGTTCGAGAACCAGAGCGGGCCCGACGACGAATACTTCGCCGACGGCATGACGGACGAGATCCTCAACGCGCTTGCGCAAGTCGAGGGCCTGCGGGTCGCCGCGCGCACGTCGTGCTTCGCCTTCAAGGGACGGCGCGAGGACCTGCGTCTCGTGGGCGAGAAGCTCGATGTCGGAACCGTGCTCGAAGGCACGGTCCGCCGTTCAGGCTCGCGGCTTCGCATCACCGCCCAGATGGTCAACGCCGCCGACGGCTACCAACTCTGGTCGGAGCGCTACGACCGTGAGATGACGGACGTGTTCGCGGTCCAGGACGAGATCGCAAACGCCATCGCCACGCGCCTTCGCGGGACGATTGACGCGAAAGAAGGGGATGTGAGCCGCGCCCGCGGGGGCACGAGAAATCTCGACGCCTACGAACTGTTGCTCCGGGGTCGGGCGCTGCAGATGAAACGTGGGCGGTTCGTCCTGCAAGCAATCGCCTGCTTCGAACAGGCGATTGCGCTCGATCCACGCTACGCGGAAGCGATGGCGTCACTGGCGGATTCGTACCGCCTCATGGGCGTGTTCGGCGCTGCTCCGTCGGCCGAAATCTTTCCGAAAGCCGAGGCCCTGGCCGAGCGCGCCCTTGCGATCGACCCCGGTCTGGCCGACGCCTTGACGACCATGGCGGCGGTCGAAGAGCAGTACCGCCACAACTTCGCGCGCTCCGACGAACTCTACGACCGCGCGCTCACGCTGGAACCGCGCCACTCCCAGGCCCGCGCCCAGCGCGCACTCTGGCGGGTCGTTCGGGGCGCGATGACGGCCGAGGAGGCCTTGGCCGAAGGGCGTCGGGCCGTCCAGGATGATCCGCTGAACGCATGGGTGGGGGGCATGCAATCCCAGATGCTGGGCATCGCGGGCAGGCATGATGAATCACTCGCCGAGGCGGAACGCTCCCTGGTGCTGGATGCGGATTCGTTCTATGCCCACTGGAACGTGATGCGAAGCCATGCGTGGCTCGGCAATTACGATCGCGCGATCCAGGAAGCGCCGGCCTTGTTCGGAACCTCGGGTCGCCACACCTGGGCGCTGGGCCTGCTGGCATGGACATACGGTCGAGCCGGCCTCGCCGATCGCGCGCGCGCGGTGTACGACGAACTGGAGGCGCGGTCGCGACAGGAATTCGTGTCGCCTGGCTGGCTTGCCATGACCGCGGGGGCCGCGGGCTTGGCTGAGGACGCGATCCGCTGGGCGAGGCGCGCCGTGGCCGAGCACGATTCGCTCGTGCTGTGGGCGCCCAGGATGCCGTTCTGGGACTTCGTGCGCACGGACCCGCGATTTGCGGAGGTCATGCGCGCAGCGGAGGAGTGAGCGCGCGCTCGAGTTGGATGCGATGGCGCATGGGATGCACGACGGCATGTTCGAGCATCTGCTCGATCTGGAACGGCTCGCCCCAGCGGCTGGTGTGGACCGTCGGTCCCAGGTCCGTGTCGAGGACCCCGGCGAGATGCCGGCGCCAACCCTCGAGCGTTTCGTCGACGTGGGAGCGTAGGCGCGGCGCTACCTCTGCCGCGTCCCGCGAAAGCATGAGATCCGTCACCGGTCGCCCGAGCTGCTCGCTGATCCACATCATGTACGACCGCGCGGCCGCAGCGACATGGGTGGCCAGTTTCTCGGGGTTCTCGTAGTCGGGGTCGCCTGCGGCCTCGGGCATGGGTGTCCCGGAGGCCTTGAATCGCTCCCAGACCTCCACGAACCGCCTCAACTCCGTTTCGTGCAGTTCGACGAGGCTCTTGACTGCTCGGCTTTGAAATTCCACCCCAGCTCCTCCTTTCGATAGGCTCTTCCCACCCCGACCTTCAGGACGTGCCGCCGAAGTCCGCATCCTTGGTCTCCACCGCCCCGCCCTTCCGCCCCGGCGCCGTCTGAAAGGTCCAATACAGATTCGTGTGTGCGATCACCAACCCCGGCGGGGGCGCACCCCAGGCTGATTGGTCCTCGGTAGTGTGGGCGTCCTTGACCAGGGTCGTATCGTAACCACGGACCAACGCGCCGTGGATCGTCGAGCGAATGCACGCATCGGTCTGGGCGCCGACGACGACGAGCCGCCCGACTTGGAGGCCCGACAGCACGGTCTCGAGAGTGGTGTCCTCGAAGGAATCGCCATAGCTCTTGTCGACGCGTGGCTCCGCCTCGCCCGGAAATAGCTCGGGGACGATCCGCCACTTCTCGCTTCCCTTCTCGAGTTGAGCGTCCGAGTGCTGGACCCAGATCACGGGGACCTGTTCGCGCCGCGCCTTCTCGACCAGGCTAGCAATGTTTGCTACGACCGCGTCGCGCTCGTGAGCGCCCTCGACGACGCCGTTCTGCACGTCGACCACGAGGAGTGCGGTCCTGGGGCGGTTCTTGAGTGTGGTCATGGTCTCTCCACGGAGTCAGCCTCAGCGCACCCGGAGCAGCCGCCCCGCCAGGTGAAACGCCTGCGCGCGCGCGTGCACGACGTAGAACCCGGCTCGGACCGCCTGGCCCGAATGGTCACGACCATCCCACGTGATGCGATGAGCGCCAGCCGGCATGGAGGCGCGAAGCACGCGCACCCGCCGCCCCGCCAAATTGTAGATGCCGATCTCGACGTCGCCGGCACGAGGCAGCGTGAAGTAAAGCGAGGCATCGCCGCGCGACGGGTTGGGGGACACGAGCAACGACGGCGTGCCGCCCTGCGGTCCATCGCCGACGCCCAAGAGTGTTGCCTCGCACCGGCTACATGCGTCCAGGTCCACGTTGTTCCCGTCGTCGCACTGTTCCGTGGGATCGAGGATACCGTCGCCGCAGCCATTGCCAGCGTTGTTGCGGGGCGCCGGACGCAGGACTTCGAAGTCGCTCGCGCTATCATTCGTGTCGTCGGCCGACTGGAGCACCCCGTCGCCCAGCTTGCGAACCAGCGCCCTTCCCGTCGGAATTCCTGCCGGCGCGGCGGGGGTTCCGACCGGCCCGGAGCCCGCGTAGTTCCCCCAGGTCACGCAATCGATCGCGTCGAAGCAGACCTTTCCTCCGGACGCTATGAGGGTCGCTGTGGGCATCGCGAGGTCGACGGCAATGCCGAACTCAGCGGCTGCCGCGGCGGTCCCGATCAGGATCTTGGCCTGGTTTGCACCGTTGCCGACATTACCGGGGAACGTGTAGGTCCCGACCGAGGTGCCCGCGGCATTGAACACCTGGACCGAGTGGTTGGACACGAAACTTTGACCGGCGGAGTACATCTGCAGGATCACGTACTGGGAGGTCGGAGCCGCGGCCGATCCGGGGTAGACCTCGACGACCTTAATCAGATGGAACGCGGCGTGAGCCGGCGCGGCGGATGTCAGTGCTGCAAGGAAAATTGCGGACGACAAACACGACGCGCGCACAAGGCGCCTCCGGGTTGGTGACTCGATCAGGGTGCCCGATCCTAGCAGGACCGGATTCCGGGGGAGACACGATTCTAAGGAGCGGAGACCGGGAGCCACAACGTCTGTTTCACGCTTTCGCGTGACGCTCGATATGAACTCGAGTTCCTCCGGTTCGTCGCCAAGCTCTACCTTCAGCCCGCCGGAATCCGGCTGTCATGGAATGGTGCCATACGTGTCGAGTTTCATCGCTTGATCGCGTAAAATTTCCGGGAGATGAAAGATCCTGTGCGTAAGTCCGCGACCCCGTCCACGTCCGCGCCGAAGTCGGGCGCGAGCGGGAATCCCGCATCCCGGCTCATCGACGAGCGGATCCGCCACTTGGGGGGATGGCGCGGGGAGACCCTGGCCCGCATGCGGGCGCTGATCCTCAAATCCGATCCTGCAATCACCGAGGAGTGGAAATGGAGCAATCCGGTCTGGTCGCATCACGGAATCGTCTGCACCGGTGAGGCGTACACGAAGGCCGTGAAGCTCACGTTCGCGAGGGGGGCCGCGCTCCCCGACCCATCGCGCCTGTTCAATTCCGGCCTGGCAGGCAATACGCGAAGGGCGATCGACATCCTTGAAGGCGAGAAGGTCGATGCCAGCGCGTTCAAGGCGCTCATCAAGGCTGCGGTGGCCCGCAACGGCCCGCAGGCGAAAACCCCGAAGTCAGGAAGATGAAGAACGTGCGCCATCTCGACATCCACCACGGCGACGAACTCGACGAAGCGCAGATGGCGAAATGGGCGAAGCAGGCCGCTGCGCTGCCCGGTTGGGTCCCTGGCCAACCCGTACGAGGACCTGGAGGGTAGCGCATCATGCCTGTCATCTTTCGCCGTAGCGGCTGCCTGTGGAGCATCATCGCCTCGATCGTTCTCACCGTTCTGCTCAACCTGCTGCTGAGGGGCTGCTCAGCCCGATTCTTCAGGCCACACTGAAAGAGCTTCGACGACGGGCCCCGAGCCTTTGGGCCCGGGCCCATCACACAAAACCCTCTCGCCTCCTGCGAGTTCAATCGAGAACGACAAGCCGCCGGACCGCCGCATTCTCGCCCTGCGACAGCCGCATGAAGTACACGCCCGCCGCGATCGCCCGGCTGCCCGCAGACGACAGGTCGACCGTGTGCGTCCCGGCACCGAGGCCACCGACTTCGCGGAGCGCCACACGCCGACCTGCGACGTCCAAGAGCTCGAGCCGTGCCGCCTCCGCGCGCGGCAGCGTGAACCGCGCGGTCAGCGCCCGTCCGGTCGCCGGGTTCGGCCAGGCGGGGTCGAGCGCGAACGCCAGCGACGGCTGGGGGCCGGGAACGTCGACGATTCCGCTCGGTCCGAGCGTGGCGAACAGGCTCTCGTTTCCATGCTCGTCGACGGCCGACAGTTTGTACGTGGGTCCCGGCTGCACGGGGTCGACGTAGCCGGTGTCGATCGTCGCCGCCAGCAGCGTGGCCGGGCCGGGCACGAATGCGGGGTCCGCGCCGCGGTACAGGCGGAACGTGGTGAAGTCCGCAGCCGTGTTCACGCCCCAGTGCAGGTGCGCCCCGCCGCCGGCGAAACTGACGGTGAACGGCGTGGGCGTGGGCGGGGGCAGGTTGTCCACCGACATGGCGGGGTGGAGCTCTGACTCGTAGTAGGTATAGGGCCCGGTCCAGGCGCGGACCGTGAGTCCCCAGTGCTGTAGTTCGGAGGCCGTGGCGTCGCCCGCGGTATTGACCACGGCGTTGTACTCGGCGGCCCCCGTCGCGGGGACGAGGTAGGCGTCGAGCTTCGGCTGGGTGCCTTCGTCCGGGCTGCCTGCCGGCGACAAGGGCCCGCTGCGCATGTAGACATCGTAGCCCAGCACGGTGAGGCCCGAGTTCGGCGAGTCCGCCGAGGCGGGCCGGATGCGGACGGTGACGCGTCTCCCTTCGTCGCCCGGCACATCCGAGGCGAACGCGATCGTCGGTGAGGTCACGTACTTGAGGATCCTCGCGGTCGAGCCGTCGGCCAAGTACACGCTGCCGGCGGGGTCGACGCCGATGGCCGCCGGGATCGTCCCTGCGCCGAGGTTGATCGTGTTCAGGAGAAACCCATTCGAGGTGAGTCGGAAGACGTGCCCTCCATTGCCGGTGGGCACGTATACGTTGCCCGCCGCGTCGACGGCGACATCGTCCGGAGTCGCGCCCAGAGGCAGGGGCCATTGCCCGAGGTACGTGCCGTCCACCGTGAATTTCTGGATGCGGGAGTTGTTGCCGTCTGCGACGTATACGATCCCGTTCCGGTCGATGGCGATCCCGGTGGGGAAGTCGAACTGTCCGTTGCCGGAGCCGAGCGATCCCCACTGCAACAGGTACGCGCCCGTCGAAGTGAACTTCTGGATGCGGCGGTTCACCTGATCCACGACGAACACGTTTCCCGAGGGGTCGAGCGCAATGGCAGCGGGCAAGTTGAACTGGCCGACGCCCGTGCCCAGGGATCCCCACTTCATGATGAATACGCCGCTTGCCGACAGCTTCTGGATGCGGTTGTTGTTCGTGTCGGCGACGTACACGAGGCCTGCCGCGTCCGTGGCCACGCCTGATGCTTGGTTGAACTGCCCGTCCCCGCTGCCCGCCGAGCCATAGACTTCGAACGTGAGCCCGCCGAAGGATCGGGAGCGGACAAGGCCGCTGGCCTGAGTGACGTACACGTACGGGCCCGATCCCGAGGCGATGCCCTGGGGGCTGAAGAAGCCTCCCGAATTATTGGGACCCCTCACGTCGAACGCGTACGTCACGGGCCAGCGCGACTCGAGGACTCCGGCACCGCTGAATTTCTGGACGCGATAGTTCGCAGAGTCCATGACATAGACGTTCGCTTCGGCGTCGACGCTGAGCGAGACCGGCGAATTGAACTGTCCGTCACCCGTCCCCGTGCTTCCCCATTGGGTGAGATAGACGCCGGAGCCCGTGAACTTCTGGATGCGGTTGTTCGTGTTGTCGGCGACGTAGACGTTGCCGAGCGCGTCCACGCCGACGGCCCACGGGTCCTGGAAGAATCCGTTCCCCGTTCCGAACTGGCCCCACTGGGCAAGGTAGGTTCCGGTGGACGTGAACTTCTGGATGCGATTGTTGTAGACGTCGGACACGTAGACGTTCCCCCGCGGATCGATGGCCACGCTGGTCGGGGTGTTCATCTGCCCGTCGCCGGCCCCGAACGTGCCCCACTTGGCGACAAAATTGCCGGCCGAGTCGAACTTCTGGATGCGGTGGTTCGCCGAGTCGGCCACATAGACGTTTCCCGCGGCGTCGACCGCGATCCCGCGCACTGACTGGAAGTTACCGTCGGCCGAGCCGGCCGCGCCCCATTGCGTCACGTACACGCCCGAGCTCGTGAACTTCTGGACCCGGCATAGCGTGAAGTCGGTGACGTAGACGTTGCCGGACGCGTCGGTCGCGACGCCGTAGGGCGCCTGGAACTGACCATTGCCGAAGCCGTTCGACCCGAATTCGAAGAGAAAGTTCCCCAGGCCGTCGTACTTCAGGATCCGAGAGGCGCCCGAATCGACGACGAAGACGTTGCCCGAGGCGTCGGCGAAGACGTAGTTCGAGTAGAAGAACCGCCCGGGTCCGGTGCCCTGGCTTCCCCACTTGAGGGCAAACGTCGGGGTGACCGGGGAGGCCGCTGCGGCCGTGGCGAACACGGCGAAGGTCAAGGCGAGGGCGACGAGCGGGGCGAAGCGGGTAAAGGAATGCATGATGACCTCCGAAGTGAGCGGCCGGACCGCAGGTTGGCAGCAAGTGACCCGATCTCCCCGGAAGGCCTCCTTCGGAAAAAGCAACATCGGTAGCCGAATCGGCTCATTCGGATCAGAACTTGCGGCCGGGCGTCTCGGGTCCGCCTCCCTGAAGGCCGAGGCTGATGGGCCGCGACTGGTCACACTCCCGGTCACAGCAGGGTTGCGAAGAAACCCGTAACCCGTTACAAATACGCATCCGGAGAGGTGCGAGAGTGGTTGAATCGAGCGGTCTCGAAAACCGC
>JBKJOC010000001.1:0-5362 GCA_046595725.1 Candidatus Eiseniibacteriota bacterium | reverse complement strand
TGCGCATCTGACGGATCTCTTCGGCCTGGTTCGCCGCCATCTTCTGGCACATGTCCTTCAGTTCCTGGTGCGTCGCCCGCTTCATGCATTCCTCGGACATCATGACCGCCATCTGATAGTGCGCGATCATGTCCTTCAAGAACTTGATCTCGCATTTGGCGCTGCTCTGACGCGGGCTCTCACTGCGGGCAGGCTTGGCCGCGTGGCTGTCATGAGCGCCGGCCGACATTGGAACCAGGAGGACTGCAGCGAGATCGACATGGGCGTCGCCAGGCCCAGGGCGCAGGGGCAGGCAATGATGAGCACGGCCACCGCGTTGATCAGGGCATAGGCGAGCCTCGGCTGCGGCCCCACCGTGGCCCACACGATGAAGGTCACGATCGCGATTCCGAGGACCGCCGGCACGAAGTAACCCGAGACCCGGTCGGCAAGCTTCTGGATCGGGGCCCGGCTGCGCTGCGCCTGTGCGACCATCTGCACGATCCGCGACAGCAGCGTCTCGGCGCCGACGCGTTCCGCCTGGATGACGAGAGCGCCAGTGCCATTGATCGAGCCCCCGACGACCGGGGCTCCAGGCTGCTTCTCGGAAGGGATCGGCTCGCCGCTCATCATCGACTCGTCGACCGAACTCCGGCCTTCGAGGACGCGTCCGTCGACGGGGACCTTCTCCCCCGGTCGAACCCGGAGACGATCGCCGACGTTCACGTGGTCGAGCGGAACGTCCTCGCCGTCGGACTTGATCCTTCGGGCCGTCTTCGGCGCCAGTTCGAGCAGGCTTCGGATTGCCGCATTGGTGCTGCTGCGGGCGCGAAGCTCGAGCACCTGTCCCAGGAGAACGAGGGTGACGATGATCGCGGCGGCTTCAAAATAGGTCGCCACGCGGCCATTGCCGTGCCGGAACTCGGGCGGGAAGAAGGAGGGTGCGAGGGTGGCGAGCAGGCTGAAGCCGTACGCCATCCCGACTCCGATGTCGATCAGGGTGAACATGTTGAGGCTCTTGTTGACGATCGATTCCCACCCGCGCACGAAGAAGGGCCACCCGCACCAGAGCACGACCGGCGAGGCGAGCACGAGTTCCAGCCACCCCGCCGTCCGCGGCGAGAGGAGCCCTGCCAGCGGCCGTCCCGGCAGGAGGTCGCTCAGGGCGATGGCCAGCAGGGGAAGGCTGAGCGCGGCTCCGACCCACAGCCGCCTCGTCATGTCAGTGAGTTCGGGGTTGCCCGTCTCCTCCAGCGTCACCGTGCGGGGTTCGAGAGCCATGCCGCAGATCGGGCAACTTCCGGGGCCGTCGCGCACGATCTCCGGATGCATCGGGCAGGTCCACTCCGTGCGACTGGCCGCGGCCTGCGGGGTCAGCGGCTCGAGCGCCATCCCGCACGCGGGGCAGCTGCCCGGTCCGTTCTTCCGCACCTCGGGATGCATGGGGCAGGTATGGACAGCGGGAGATTCGCCGGCTGCAGGCGCGGAGTGCGTCGTCAGGACGAGCGGGATGGCGGACTTCTGCAGAAAGCGATCTGGCTCCGCCTCGAACTTCTTCAGGCAGCCGGTTCCACAGAAGAAGTACTGGATCCCGCCATGGGTCGTCGTGCCCGCGGCGCGCTCGGGATCGATGCGCATCTTGCACACGGGATCGATGACCCTGGTGAGATCGGCGGCGGTGGAACGGTCGTTCATGGGTCCATCCTCGGTGACTTATGCACGAACACGATCCCGGTGCGGAATGCCTGACCTCCAGTAGATGCAGCGCCGCAAGCGTCCTGTTCTCCTACGTCCTAGTGGCCCGCGCCATGGCCTGACGCAGCCTTGGGCGGCACGGTCCGGCCTTCCGACAGGGCCTCCACGACCGGTGGCAGCACGAACGCAGCCGTGATGACCCGCCCCACATGCTGGAACTGGAGAAACGACTTGTACCGCCCCGGCTCCGGAAAGTGAACCGCGAAGGCAATTGCGCCCGCCTCCTTTCTCGTGTCCACCGCGAGCGCGTGAGCGTGCAGAAATGTCAGATCCCGCTCCTTGAGCACGACCGCATGCCCCAGCGCGCCCAGGTAGGGTTCAAGATTCGTGATGGCCTTACCCTCCCGGCTCACGCTGAAGACAAGCCGAACCTCCTCGCCGACACGCAGCGACTCCGGTGTTGCCAGCCGGACCTCGTATCCATCCGACCGGATGAGCGTGTCCGGTGCACCCAGGGGATCGGAAGGCGAACGCTTCGCGCCACCCACCTTGAAGTCGGCAGAGGAAGTCACCTGCAGTGCCATTCCGCCTGCCGGCGTGAAGTCGGCAAAGACGCGGTACTCCCCATCGACCGGCACGACCAGGCCGGCCAGGGTCCAGCGGCCGGACGCCGAATCGAACTTCGGATGGACGTGCTGGAAATTCGTCAGGTCGTTTCCGACAAGGATCAGGTGCAATTTCTTCTCGTGCACCGTGACGAAATCGCGCAGGACGTTTCCCTCGTCGGTAAGCAGGTCGAATGTGAATTCGAACGGGCGATTCGCCTGCACGTGATCCAGGTCGGTGTACGAGCGAAAGCAGTAGCTGCGGTGACTCTGGATCGGGCGGGTGCGGGTCACCCTGCCGTCGGGACCGCAGTAGACCCGGGGCGTATCGGGCCGCTTTGCCGGCCCCAACAGGACTGCTGCCGCGGCGACCCCGGCCGCCAGGAGAATCGCGATGACCGCCACCGGCTTCATGGCCGTGTCATCTCCCCTCACTCGGCTCCCTGCCGGGCGAGGAGCTGGAGAAAATTTCGACATCCTCGAACGAGCCGCCGATCAAGGCGACGACGCTCTGGACAAGCAGGCCCCGATTCTCCGCCCGCGTGTATGCGGTGCCTTTCACGCGAACCCGCTTGCCCACGTGACCATACATGCCATCGTTCGGATTCTTGCCATGACCCTGGGCAATGATCGAGTAGAGCACTCCGGTTTTCTGGTCGAGGAACGCGAGGTCCTGCCCCCCACGGGCACAAACGACGGCACAGTCCGCGTGCTCCTTGCCCTCGCCGTTGTGCGTGTACCAGCATTGCGGGTCGACCAGTTCCCCCTCGAGCGTGACGGGTCGAACCTGGGCAGCCGGGACGGAACTCTTGTGCACTTCGTTTCCGTGTGCCAGTGCGGTCCCGGCCGCAAGCAGGGTGAGGAGTCCGCCAAGCGCGACAACAGCGAGTCGATTCGAATTCATCCAAGATCCTCCTGCAGTTCAATTCCAGATTGACACGTTGGCCCGGTGTTTCGACCCCTTACAGAGTGCGATGCCTCAAGTTTAGACGGACACGCGCGCGCGTCACTTGGCGGGGCTGGCCGGCTTGCGACGCGAGGACCAGTGCAGGTGGCGAATGCGGTATCCCGCCTTCTCCTTCACCAGCACGAATGTGACGCTCCCCCGGCTCTCGATGACCTTGCCGTCCTTGAGGTCGATCCGGTACTCGATCGGCCAGGCGACGAACGCCATGCTTCTGTCCCGGCTGGCGCTGGTCTCGGGTTCACCGCGGTCAATCCTGAACGACTTGATGGAGTCGTTCTCGGGGCCAAGGTGATGCTCACGATACGTGGCCCAGTCGCCTTCCTTGCCGCCCGATTCGAACACGGAAGAAGGAGTGGAGAACAGTTTGCCCGCAGCGTCCAGATCCGAGACCGCCATGGCGTCGAGGTATCGACCCGCGGTCTCGAGGGGACCGGATCGGGCGGCGGAAGCCGCGCTTGCCGGGGACGCGGCCGGCGATGACAGACACATGCCGAGGCAAACCAGGAGGAACAGGGGACTCTCTCTTTTCACGGCGCTCTCCTCATGGATCGGGGGTGCGGACAGTGACTTTCGCATGCGGCCCTTTTGAGCGCAGGCGCTAAATGCCTTTGCCTGATTCGGCAAAGCGGTTGCGTGTCACATTGGCATGCAGATCGAGCCACAGCCGCTCGATCCGATTCTCCTCCGGGCAGTAGGGCGGCAGGAACTCCAGTCGAAGCTTCGCCCCGTGGACGGCCATCCACGCCTGAACGATCTTGCTCTTGTGGATGATGTAGTTGTCGAGGATCACGTGGATCGTCCGCAGGTGACGGTAGGTGGCGAGCAGCGCACGCAGCAGGTTGAGGAACAGCCAGCTGGCCTTGCGGTCGCCCTCGACATATACCAGCCGCTGATGCTTGGGATCGTAGGCGCCGGCGAGATAGCGCTTCTCGTTCTTCCCCGGCGCCATGACCAGGCGCTGGACCCCCGGGAGCATCCAGTCCGGTCCGATCTTCGGGTTCAGGTGCAGGTCCACCTCGTCGACGAACACGACCACCTCTGCCGGGGAAGCTTGCGCCGCGAGTCGACGCAGGAAGGCGATCCGAGCCTTGCGCTTGGCGGCTTTCCATGGTCACGCGACCACCGGCTTCGGGCGTCCCCAGCGGACCTTGAGCCGGCGCAGGACCTTCCACAGATGGGCGATCGAGATCACGACCTCGAGCACCTGCGCGATCACCCCGGCGAGCAACTCCAGGGTCCAGGTGGGACGCGGGAAGTCATACTCCTGCGGCGTCTTCTGAAGGATCGAGAGGATCCCGGCCTCGACGTCGGCATCGATCTTGCGCATTCCGTTCTCCGTGCGACCATCGAATACGGCGACTCCGCCGTGGGCCCGAAAGCGCGCTACAATCCGCCACGCGGTCGAGGGTGCGCAACCCAGGGCGTGAGCCGCCGAAGAGCGGCTTTCTCCCCGGCTCACCTTCAACAGGATCCGGCAGCGGATGCGTACATCCGCGTCCCGGGTCCGGCGATCCAAACGGGCGAGCCAACGGCGCGTTGGCCGGCCCACACGAAGCTCCGCAGCCATCGTGGGACCTCCTTGCCTGTTTGCTGCCTACTGGCTGTAGCAGCAAAGAGATACAAGGCAGGTCCCACTTCTTTCAAGCACTTCGGTATTCGTGACTGTGCCGAATCAGGCAAAGGCATTTAGATCTCGGCACCAACAGGGCTCCCGGCCCTATCGGCACTGCTGGTACCACTTGCAGAGCCAATCCTTGAATTGCGCGATTTCACGCTTCTGGTTGGTCTCGATCATCTCGCACATTGCGATCAGTTCCTGGTGGCTGGCTTTAGTCTGACAGCCTTTGGCGCGCTTGATCGCCATCTCGTGGTGGCGCGTCATCTCCTTCATGAACGCGATCTCGTATTCCCGCCCGTTCAGGGCCGAGAGCCGCTTCATGGACGCCATCCCGTTCATGCCAGTCATCTCGCCGTGCGTCATGGTCGAGTCCACGTGAACCTGGTACCAGTCCTGCAGCCAGGTGCGCATCTGACGGATCTCTTCGGCCTGGTTCGCCGCCATCTTCTGGCACATGTCCTTCAGTTCCTGGTGCGTCGCCCGCTTCATGCATTCCTC